>JAGGSM010000144.1 GCA_021159105.1 Candidatus Bipolaricaulota bacterium | reverse complement strand
CTGGACACGCTGACTACATCAAGAACATGATCACCGGTGCCGCGCAGATGGACGGCGCGATCCTCGTCGTCGCCGCCTCGGATGGACCGATGCCGCAGACGCGCGAGCACGTCCTCCTCGCCCGCCAGGTGAACGTACCGGCGATCGTCGTCTACCTGAACAAAGTGGATCAGGTCGACGATCCCGAGCTGATCGATCTGGTGGAGATGGAGATCCGCGACCTCCTTTCCGAGTACGAGTTCCCTGGCGACGAGATCCCCATCATCCGTGGATCGGCGCTGGCGGCGATGAACAGCGATGACTGGCAGTCGGAAGAGTGCAAGTCGATCATCGAGCTGATGGAAGCCGTCGATTCCTACATCCCGCTTCCTGATCGTGAAGAGGATAAGCCGTTCCTGATGCCGATCGAGGACATCTTCTCCATCAAGGGTCGCGGTACGGTCGCCACCGGGCGTGTCTCGCGCGGGAAGATCACCCCGGGTATGGAGGTTGAGATCGTCGGTCTGCATGAGAAGATTCAGAAGACGGTGGCCACCAGCCTGGAGATGTTCAACAAGACGCTGGACTACGCCATCGCCGGCGACAACGTGGGTATCCTCCTGCGCGGCGTGGAGAAGGACGAGATCGAGCGCGGACAGGTCATCGCCGCTCCCAAGACGATCACCCCGCACACCAAGTTCGAGGGTGAGGTGTACATCCTGACCAAGGATGAGGGCGGACGGCACACCCCGTTCTTCACCGGTTACAAGCCGCAGTTCTTCTTCCGCACCACCGACGTCACGGGTATCGTCGAGCTCCCAGAGGGAGTGGAGATGGTCATGCCTGGTGATAACGTGAAGATCATCGGCTCGTTGATCAACCACGTCGCCATGGAAGAGGGCCTCCGCTTCGCCATCCGTGAGGGCGGCCGAACGGTCGGGGCCGGCGTCGTAACTAAGATCATCGAGTAAAGAGGATAAGCAATGGCTAAGAAAGGCGAGACGGTGATCAATGTTGCGCTTGCGTGCAGTGAGTGCGGACATCGAAACTATCACACGAAGCGCAACAAGCGGAATGTCCGCGAGAAGTTGAGCCTCAACAAGTACTGTAAGTGGTGTCACGCGCACACCACGCACAAAGAGGTCTAGGTAGCTGGACCTCAATAGGCCCGTAGCGCAATTGGCAGAGCGTCCGACTCCAAATCGGAAGGCTGGGGGTTCGATTCCTCCCGGGCCTGCCAGGAGTTATCTGAGGAAAAGGAGATTTGGATGTTTGATAAGATCACGAACTTCTTCAAGGGAGTCCGCGGCGAGGTTGCTCGCGTAACGTGGCCCTCACGCACAGAGGTGATCTCCCTGACGGGATTGATCCTGTTCGTAGTCGTCATTCTGACGATCTACATTTGGGGAGTGGACACCATTGTGCAGGCGCTGCTAAGGGTCTTCGTCCAGATTTAGTATGCCGATGAAGAAGTGGTACGCGATCCAGACTTATGCTGGCTCGGAGTTGAAGGTCAAGGAAGACCTCAACGAACGGGTCAGAAAGCGTGGCCTAGAGCGCTACGTTGAGCTGTTTCATGTCGACGATGAGGAGACATTCTTCCTCGTCCCAGTGGAGGAGGTCATCACCTCCCGCAGTCGGCATGGTGCGGGGACGGAGTATCGCATTCCGTATGAGTATGACCTTGTCGCCAAGCCGAACGAGAGGATCGCTCGCGGGGATACGATCGCCCGCAAGCCCGTGCGCCACCTGGAGAAGGATGCGCGCGTGGTGGATGTCGAGCCACTGCAGCGGGTCATCGTGGAGATGACCAACCGGAACGAGGAAGAGTACCTGATTCCGGGCGAGAAGCATGTGCGGCGTGATATCAGGGTCGGAGAGAAGATAAGAAACGGCGTGCCTCTCACGATCGACGGTGATGAGCGCTACGTGGTCGCCAATAAAGGGAAGATCGTCCTGCGGGAGAAGGTGCGCAGGATCACGTTTGAGTATGCGAACGGCAAGACGAAGGCGAGGTTGATCCCGGAGAAGTACCTGGGGAAGGTGCGCAAGGGGATGAGCCTGAAGGCAGGCGACGTGATCGAGTTGGAAGACAGTATCGTCAGCCGCGCCTCAGGCCTGCTGAAGGTGAAGGAGTACAAGGATAAGCGAGTGGTGACGATCCAACGGATCGAGAAGCGGCGCCTATTTCCGGGGTACGTCTTCGCCCGCATGGGCTTGGAGATCGAAGAGATGAACGCGCTGATCGATGGCCTGCGCGGAGCAGTGCGCTACGTTGGGTCGCGTTTCAAGCCGGTACCGATCGAGGGTCCGGAGATGAAGCTGATCAAGCGGAAGGCGGGTCTGTTGGAGATCCCGACAGCTGCGTCAGCGGGAGCCAGTGAGCCGAAGATCGAGGTCGATTTCTCGGTCGGCGAGGTAGTGGAGATCGTAGAAGGTCCGTTCGCGGACTTCACCGGCGAGGTGAAGGAGATCGATAAGGACTCCGAAGAAGTGACGGTGATGGTGAAGATCTTCGGGCGCGAGACGCCGGTCCGTCTTGGATTCGATGGAATTGAGAAACTGTAGTTTGGAGGGTAGGAGGTAGGATGGCGAAGAAGAACGCAATTGCTAAGATAAACTTGCAGATTCCGGCTGGGCAGGCGACGCCCGCCCCACCGGTCGGCCCGGCATTGGGTGAGCACAAGCTGAACATCATGGACTTCTGCAAGAAGTTCAACGATGCAACCAAGGGCGAGACTCCGGGAGTGATCATCCCTGTGGTCATATCTGTGTACATGGACCGCAGTTTTTCGTTCATCCTCAAGCAGCCTCCTGCTGCAGAGTTGATTAAGATGGCCGCTGGGATAAAATCTGGGTCTGCAGAGCCGAACCGTGCCAAGGTCGCCAAGATTACGACAGAGCAGGTAAGAAGAATCGCTGAACGGAAGCTTCCCGATTTGAATACCTATAAGCTGGAATCTGCGATCGAGATCATCAAGGGGACGGCGCGAAACATGGGAGTTGAGGTGGTCGAGTCGTGAAACACGGGAAGCGATACCAGAGCGCAGTGGCGCTCCTTGAACCGCAGAAGACGTACAGCGTCGATGAGGCGATCGAGAAGCTGAAGGCGGGGGCCACGTCATCGTTCGATGAGACGGCAGAGCTCTCCGTCAATCTGGGGATCAAAGCGAGCTCGGTCATCGTGCGTGGAACGTGCGCGCTGCCGCACGGTACGGGCAAGACGATCCGTATCCTTGCTTTCGCCAAGGGAGCCAATGTATCCGAGGCGGAGGCAGCAGGTGCTGACTACGTCGGCGGGGATGACCTGGCGGAGAAGATCAGGGATGGCTGGCTCGATTTCGATAAGGTCGTGGCCACGCCGGACATGATGTCCGTCGTCGGAAAGCTGGGAAAGATCCTTGGCCCGCGTGGGCTGATGCCCAGCCCGAAGTCCGGTACTGTGACCAAGGACATCGGAAGTGTAATCGCTGATCTGAAGAAAGGGTTGGTGGAATTTCGCAGCGACCGCCACGGGATCATCCACACCATCTTCGGCAAGGCCTCATTCGAGGCGAGTGCGCTGAAGGAGAATCTGATCAGCATGATCAGAAGCATCGTTGAGCACCAGCCGGAAGAGGGGATCAAGGGGCGGTTCATCAAGAAGGTCACGATCGCTTCGACCATGGGGCCGGGGATCGTTCTCGATCCCAGCGAAGTGACAGAGATAGCAGAACAAGTTAATTAGGAGCAAGAGATGCCGACGCAAGCAAAGATAGAGGAAGTCGCTCGCCTCAAAGAGGTGTTTCAAAAGGCGGCATCGTTGGTTCTCGCTGACTACCGCGGGCTCACGGCCAACGAGATGGTGGCGCTTCGCGCGAAGTTCACCCAGCAAGGGTTGGAGTACCGCATAGTGAAGGATACGCTGGCGCGGATCGCTGCTAAAGATGCCGGTTTCGCGGAGGAATTCGCGGACCTGTTCAGCGGGCCGATCGGTGTAGCGATCGGTTACGATGATCCGGTTCTGACATTCAAGCTATCCGAAGATTGCCGCAAGGAGTACACCCCGAAGTACGAACTGAAGGGCGGACTGTTTGAGGGAACTCTTGTGATGGAGGATGAGGTCAAGCGATATGCGACGCTCCTCTCTCGTGAAGAACTGCTGGCGAAATTGGCGATGCTGCTGCAGAGCCCGATGCGCGCCTTGGCAGTGATGCTGAGCGGAAAGATCAGGGAGCTGGCGATACTGCTAGGCGAGGTTAAGAAACAACGTGAACAACAGGATAAGGAGGAGTAATAATGGGTAAAGAAGAGATCCTTCAAGAGATCGAGAACATGACCGTGAAGGACCTGGCCGATCTAGTGGAGATGATTGAAGAACGTTTCAACGTTTCCGCCGCGATGGCCGCTCCGGTCGCCGTGGCCGCGGCTCCAGGCGCGGGCGGCGAGGGCGGTGAGGCTGCTGCTGAGTCGTACAAAGTCGTGCTCACCAGCCCTGGCCAGAAGAAGATTCAGGTCATCAAGGCAATCAAGGAGATCACCGGCAAGGGCCTCAAGGAATGCAAGGAGCTTGTTGACAAGCTGCCTGCTACAATCAAAGAGAACGTTGGACCGGATGAAGCGGCAACCCTCAAGGAGAAACTTGAGGAAGCGGGAGCTGACGTCGAACTTCAGCAGTAGATTTGAGGTTGCACGATAGTTTTCTGTTACGGTCTGCCTTAAGGCTCTCGCCTTAGGGCAGAACGTTATTTATGGAGGATGATGATGGAGTATCGAGAGCGGAGGTCCTACGGACGAATTAACGAAATCCTCCCCCCACCTGATCTGCTGCAAGACATCAAGGAGTCGTTTCGCAAGTTTATCGATGAGGGGATCACACGCGCTTTCGCCGACATCTCTCCCATCGAGGGACATGGCAAGGACGGGCTCCTGCTGGAACTCGTAGATCCATACTTGGGTGAGCCGCGAAATACGGAGGCAGAGTGCAAGGATAAAGACCTTACGTACTCGAAGCCGCTGCGGGTGACCGCACGCCTGCTGCAGGAAGGGAACCTGATCCAGGAGACGGAGCTGTACATCGGCGACTTTCCGATGATGACAAGCAGGGGAACGCTGATCATCAATGGATCGGAGAACGCTCTTGTCAACGAGCTTACCAGGTCCCCGGGTGTTTACTTTACTCGGGAGGACGCAAGCAAGTTCAAGGGGCACATCCTTCCCGAGCTAGGAGCGTGGCTGGAGATCATCCTAGATACGACGCGGGGAATTCTGCATGCCAACATCGACCGCAAGGGGAAGGTCCTGGCGACCGTGCTGCTGAAGGCTCTCGGCTTCGACGAAAAGCGCATCCGCTCTTACTACAGCTTTGAAGTATCTCCCGTCACCGTGGAGAAGCTCACTCCTCATGTGGGCAGGCGCGCTGCTGTCCCTGTGCAGAAGGGGGACAACCTGCTCCTCGCCGCCGGCGAGCAGATGCAGGAGGAGCATGTCGAGCGACTGGCCGCTGCTGGATTGGACTCGATCCGGTTCGTCGATCCATACATACAGAAGACGCTGGAGGATGATCAGATAGAAACGCAGGAGGACGCGCTGCGCGCGGTCTACCATCGACTGCGCCCGTCCGATCGGGCCTCTGTAGCGCAGATGGGGGAGTACCTGGAGAACCTGTACTTCCATCCGGCGAGCTATCACCTCTCGACCGTCGGTCGCTTCAAGGTGAACCGAAAGCTGGGAATAGAACTGCAGCAGAAAGCTCTCTATGTGGCGGACATCGTGCGCACGATCCGCTACCTGTTGCAGGTGCCCAGCAATCCCGTGCTGATCGATGAGAAGGACCACCTAGCGAACAAGCGAGTCAAGCTTCCAGGGGAGTTGGCGGAGAACGCGCTGCGTACCGGGCTGGTGCGGATGGCACGCATCGCCCGCGACAAGCTCTCCAAGTACGCCCTGGACGAGAAGGACACGATTCGGCGCATCATCTCCACCCGCACCGTACAGGGAGCGATCAATCAGCTATTCTACACCGGGCGTTTCTCGCAGTTTCTCGAACAGACCAATCCGCTCACTGAGATCACCCACAAGCGGCGGATGAGTGCCCTAGGTGGTGGGCTGACCAAGCGGCGAGCGAAGATCGAGGTACGCGATGTGCACGCCTCGCACTATTCCCGCATCTGCCCGATCGAGACGCCAGAAGGCCAGAACATAGGGCTCATCACATCCCTTGCCTGCTACGCCAAGGTGAACGAGCATGGATTCCTGGTCGCCCCTTACCGCAAGGTGGTAAAAGGAAAAGCGACGGACGAGATTGCCTACTTGATGGCCGATGAAGAGGAACAGTACAAGATCGCTCCAGCGACGACGGCGATCGGCAAGGACGGGAGGCTCCTCGGTGAGAGGGTCGAGGTGCGTACTGGGCACGAGGACATGCTCCTCGTGCCTCCGGAAGAGGTCGACTTCGTCGGTATATCGCCGAAGGCGCTCGTAGGTGTGTCCGCGGCCTTGATTCCGTTCCTCGAGCATGACGACTCCAACCGCGCCCTGATGGGAGCGAACATGCAGCGCCAGTCGGTACCGCTTCTCCGCCCAGAGGCTCCGTATGTGGGGACCGGGCTCGAACGCCAGGCGGCGATGAACTCGGGGATGCTCCTCCTCGCTGAGGAGGATGGCACGGTCAAGGAGGTCGACGCGCGCCACATTGTGGTGAAGACGGGGAAGAAGACACACGAGTATCCCCTGATGAACTTCGAGCGCTCGAATCAGGACACCGTCCTCTACCACAAACCGGTGGTCGAGGAGGGGGACAAGGTGAAAGTAGGTGACCTCCTCGCCGACGGTCCTTCGAGCGATCACGGTGATCTCGCGCTGGGGCGCAACCTCCTCGTGGGGATCCTCCCTTTTGAGGGGTACAACTACGAGGACGCTATCGTCATCAGCGAGCGCATTGTACGCGAGGACCTGCTCGATTCACTGCACATCGAGGAGTTCGAGGTGAAGGCCGAGGAGACGAAACTGGGGCCGGAGGAGATCACTGCCGATATTCCCAACACCTCCAAGGAAGACCTGAAGAACCTTGATGAAAACGGTATTGTTCGCGTTGGTACAGTCGTGCGTACCGGTGATATCCTCGTCGGGAAGATCACTCCCAAGGGGGAGTCCGAGCCGACACCGGAGGAGAAGATCTTCCGCTCGATATTCGGTGAGCGGGCGCGCAACGTGAAGAACACTTCCCTGCGCATGATCCCTGTCTCCGGAACGGCGAAGGTGATCCGGGTGAAGCGTTTCTCCCGCGATCAGGGGGACGAGCTCGATGCCGGTGTGAACGAGCTAGTAAAAGTGTTTGTCGCGCAGCGGAAGAAGATCTCCGTCGGTGATAAGCTCGCCGGGCGCCACGGGAATAAGGGCGTCATCTCTACGATCCGCCCGGTGGAGGACATGCCGTTCCTCCCCGACGGGACGCCACTCGATATCGTCCTCAACCCGATGGGTGTCCCTTCCCGCATGAACCTGGGACAGGTCCTCGAAGCAAACCTCGGTTGGCTCGCACAGCTGAAGGGCGAGTACGTAGCAACTCCGGTCTTCGATGGCGCGCAGGAGGAGGAGGTCCTCGACGAACTGCACAAGGTGCGCGAGAAGGTGGGCCTTGCAGAGGGGGACAACTACGACGGGAAGATCGTCGTGCGCGAC
The DNA here is from genome assembly GCA_021159105.1 of Candidatus Bipolaricaulota bacterium. GTDB lineage: Bacteria > Bipolaricaulota > Bipolaricaulia > UBA7950 > UBA9294 > M55B144. The sequence continues at coordinate 3,428 of JAGGSM010000144.1, read as the reverse complement.
GGGCGCACGGGAAAGCCGATCCATCAACCGATCACGGTCGGGGTGATGTATATCCTCAAGCTGGAGCACATCGCAGACGAGAAGATTCACGCTCGCTCCACCGGTCCGTACGCCCTGATCACACAGCAGCCGCTCGGAGGGAAGGCGCAATTCGGCGGGCAGAGGCTGGGCGAGATGGAGGTGTGGGCACTGGAGGCCTACGGTGCATCCGCTCTGTTGCAGGAGATGCTCACCGTCAAGTCAGACGACACGCGCGGCCGCATTCAGCTGTACAAGGCGATCCTGAAGGGTGAAGAGTTTCCCAAGCCGGGGCTCCCGGAATCGTTCCGCGTACTGCTGCGCGAGCTGCGCAGCCTGGGGCTGAACCCACGCATATTTGACACCAATGACCGAGAGATCGACATCAGCTGAAGAGGATCCCGCTAAGCGGAGCAACGACGAACAGCCGGACGAGCGCTCTGCAGGGTTCGTCCTCTATTCTGTGGACGGAGGAGTGAGGAGATACCTCCTCCTCCGTCATCGCTACGGTGGCCACTGGGGCTTCCCCAAGGGGCACATCGAGGGTGGCGAGAGCGAGATGGAAGCCGCCCTGCGCGAGACGCGCGAGGAGACCGGGATCGATGCGGTAACAGTCATCCCAGGGTTCCAAGAGGTGAGTAGGTATCGCTTTCGTCGTGGGAACCGCCCGGTGTTCAAGGAGAACATCTACTTTCTTGCAAGGGCCGAACACACCAGGCCAGTCCTCTCCCGCGAGCATACGCAAGCGGAGTGGCTGCCGTACAGCGAGGCCAGAGAGAGGCTTTCGTTTGCCGACATGCGCGGCATCCTCGATCTTGCGGAGGCCATGCTCACCCCCTCCAGATAGCCGGATTACTCCACCGCTTTCCGCTACACGTCGATCCTTCCAACGCGCTTTCTTCCTTGGAATAGCGGATCGCTTGACTTAGTATTTGCTCAACAACCCGTACAGGAGGGATGCGTGATGGGCAAATATGGATTCATCGAACAGGCTCTGGCTGATCTGCATAAGCAGGGGCTGTACAACACGATTCGCACGATCGAGAGCTCGGTCGGAGCGTGGGTGGTCGTAGAAGGCAGGCGCGTCCTCAACATGTGCTCCAACAACTACCTCGGCTTTGCCGATGACGAGCGTCTGCGCGCCGCGGCGAAGGAGGCGATCGATCGCTACGGCGTCGGCCCAGGGGCGGTGCGCTCCATCGCCGGGACGATGAGCCTGCACATCGAACTGGAGAAAAAATTGGCCGAGTTCAAAGGGATGGAGGCGGCGATATCCGTCCAATCCGGCTTGAACACGAACCTGGCGACGATCCCCCTTCTGATGGGAAAGGACGATGTCATCTTCACGGACGAGCTCAACCACGCTTCCATCATAGACGGCTGTCGGTTGACCAAGGCAAAACGCGTCATCTTCCCACATCGCGATGTGGACGGTCTGCGTGCGCTCCTCGAGGAGAACAAGGATATAGAGAAGAAACTGATCGTCACCGACGGCGTCTTCTCCATGGACGGAGACCTCGCCCCGCTGCCCGGGATTGTGGAGGCGGCTGAGGAGTACGGGGCGATGGTCATGGTCGACGACGCGCACGGCGAGGGTGTTCTGGGGAGCCACGGCCGCGGGATCGTGGATCACTTCGGCCTGCACGGACGGGTCGACATCGAGGCGGGGACGATGTCCAAGGCGTTCGGGGTCGTCGGAGGCTACGTAGCGGGGAGCAGCGAGATCGTGGAGTACCTGCGGCAGCGCGCGCGGCCGTTCCTGTTCTCGTCGGCGGCGACCCCGCCCGATGTCGCTGCGTGCATCGCCGCGGTGGACATCCTTCAGGAGAGCGACGCTCCCGTCAAGAAACTTTGGGAGAACGCGGACTACTTCAAGAAGGGGATGCAGGACCTCGGCTTCGACACGGGACACAGCGAGACTCCGATCACGCCGGTGATGCTCGGTGAGGCTAAGACAGCGTGGGACTTCTCCAAGCGCCTGTTCGACGAGGACATCTTCGCCACCGCCATCGCCTTCCCCACCGTGCCGAAGGGGAAAGCGAGGATCAGGGTGATGCTGTCGGCGGCGCATTCCAAGGATGATCTTGACTTTGCCTTGGAGAAATTTGCTAAGGTCGGTAAAGAACTGGGAGTGATTTAGTATGAGGAAGACTGTTGTAAAGACTTTAGATGCGCCGGCTGCGGTCGGGCCTTACTCACAGGGAATAAGAGCTGGAGATCTCATCTTCGTCTCCGGCCAGCTCCCGATGACGCCGGGCGGCGAGCTGATCACAGATGACATCGCGGCTGCTGCGGACCGCTCGCTTCAGAACGTGCGCGCCGTCCTCGAGGCGGCCGGCGCGTCGATGGATGATGTCGTCAAGGTGACCGTCTTCCTGGCGGATATGGCCGATTTCGGTGCGATGAACGAGGTGTACAAGAGATACTTTACTGAGCCGTTCCCGGCCCGCGCCGCGATCGCGGTGAAGGAGCTTCCGAAAGGCGCCCCGTTGGAGATCGAAGCGATTGCAGTTGTCTCAGCATAGGAAGCGAACATGAGATTCTTCGATACGCACTGCGATACGGCGATGAGGGTTCTCGATGGCGAGCTTGACTTTTCTACCGGGAAGGGAGGGCACATCGGACTTCCTCAACTCGTTGAAGCTGGCTCCTGCGCGCAGGTCTTTGCCTGTTTTGTGCTAAGTGAGCAGCATCCAGGAAAGGAGTGCGAGCGCGCAGAGGCGATGATCAAGGCTGTCTACTCGATGGCCGAGAGGAGCGCCGGTTCTCTGCGAGTGGTGACGACATCCAACCAATTGCGATCATCATGCGATGGTGCCGATCCGATCGCAGCGATCATCGGCCTTGAGGGGGCAGACCCGCTTGAAGGTCGAGCCGAGAACCTGCACCGTTTCTACGAGCTCGGCGTGCGCGACATCATCCCCGCTTGGCAGGATAATCCGTTCTCTGGAACAGCGTTTGGCAGCAACACGCCGCTTACCGACGAAGGGAGAAAGCTGATTGAGCTTGCCGAGGAGCTGCAGGTGATGGTCGATGTCTCGCACCTATCAGATAAGGCTTTCGCCGACGTCTGCGAGATCAGCGAGCGTCCGTTCATCGCCAGCCATTCCAACTGCCGCGCACTATGTCCGACGCTGCGCAACCTGACTGATGAGATGATTAGCACGTTATCCGATCACGGGGGGGTGATGGGGATCAACCTTTCGCCGTCCTTCCTCGCTCCAGACTATCATGTGCAAACAGCGTCCATCTGGGAGCGCTCCCGCGATCCCGACTTGTCGCAAGAAGAACGGGATGAGCTTCGCGCTGAGGTTGCAGCTATTCCTCGCCCATCGATCGATTGGGTAGTACGCCACGTGCTACACGCGATCGATGTCGGCGGTGAGGATGTGATCGGCCTCGGCGGTGAC
>JAGGSM010000206.1 GCA_021159105.1 Candidatus Bipolaricaulota bacterium | reverse complement strand
CACCATTTGCCCTTACTGCGCTTGTATGATACACACTCTATTCACTTGTCAATGAACCATTCGCGCTCCATCTGAGCGCAAACAAAAAGTCTACCACCCTCCACACCATCTGTCAAGCTCTTCATGGAGGGATTCGACGGGAATACTTTACCCAAGATTCCTGTCCTTGTCAAGTGAAACTTGTAATCCTCATTTGTTGAGCATTACAGATGTACATGAGCTTGTCGCACGGCAAGACTAGCTCGTGTTCACCCTCCTTCCGAGAAGTGAAACACGTGATAGATCTCGATCTTGATTGATGAGGTGTCTCGCCAGCAATTAGCAGGCGCCCCTTGTTTCTGGCAGAGGGATGACATGAATTGCACAGGATCGGGAAGATCATCCCACACCTGTGGAAGGTAGGTTGACTTGCCGTACGGAGTGGTCAGAATAACCCCGTCCTCCCCAGGGACAAGCTTCGAGATCAAGTCCTCTGCATCAGAGAATTCAAGGCGCTGCGGCCTGTCGAGCACGCTCACTTCGATCGCGATGTCATCCACCTCAGACGGCCTCACCGGCGGGAAGCGCGGATCGCTCGTCGCTGCAAGAACGACGTTGCGCATGACGTTTTCATATAGCGGCTCGTGCGGGCTGAAGGAATCGAGGATGCATCCGCGCAACGCGCCGTTCTTCGTCAGAGTAACAAAACAGGCAGCATCTTTCCTCAGAGCCAGTGGGATCTTGTCGGCGTCGATCCTAGCTGCTGGCTCTCCGGTCGCCTCCTGAAGCAGACGCGCCCGCGCCATTTCCAGAACGAGCCTCTGCTCATCTGGCGAGAGCCTAATCGCATCATCTTTGGGTCCAGTCATCGCGTTCATCACCCCGATTGCTGCCGCAGAAATCGCCAGCGCAATGATCAGCAGCTTGGCACCATCGCTCATCTCCCCTCCACTTACTCCCTACAATAGCAGGGTTCCGCGCGTTGGTCAAGCCTAGCAGCGTGGCTCAATGTTGTCTATACTTACTTAACCCACGTAGATCGCTTGACAAACTCAACGTGAAGAAAAGGAGAGGGCATGGAGAAGACCATCGTAGATAGGCTGTGTGACTTCGTGCGGATCGACAGTGAATCAGGGCATGAAGCTGAGTTCATCGCGTACTTGCAGGATCTGTTCACTCGCGAACTGAAAGCAGAGTGTCAGCTTGATGAATACGGCAACCTCGTCGCTCGCGTCCCAGCAAAGGGATCGAACAAGGACGAGCCGATCCTCCTGGCGGCGCATGCCGACACTGTTGTCCCAGGAAAGGGGATCGTGCCGGTCGTTGAGGGTGGCGTGGTTCGCTCTGCCGGGGAGACGATACTCGGAGCCGACGACAAGGCGGGAATCGCGGAGATCTTCGCGGGAGTCCGTAGTGCAGAGAAGCACCCACCGGTAGAGATCGTCATCACGCGGGGAGAGGAGGTTGGCCTCCTCGGCGCGAAGAATCTCGATCTGTCTCTCGTGCAGGCCAAGATAGGGTTCGTCGTGGATGGAGAGGAGGCGGACACGATTGTCATCGGCGGCCCAACGCACATCTCAATGGACATCGAGGTGATAGGAAGGTCAGCGCACGCCGGGATGGAGCCAGAGAAAGGGATCTCTGCGATTGTCGTGGCCGCCAAGGCGATCAGTCGCATGCCCCTTGGAAGAATCGACCACGAGACAACGGCGAACGTGGGAACGATCCATGGAGGAGCGATCAGAAACGGCATCCCGGAACGAGTGAAGATGCAGGCAGAATGCCGAAGCTTGAACGATGACAAGGCAATGCGCCAGGCGGAAGCGATGCGAAGCGCGTTCGAAGAGGCAGCAAGAGAGATGGGGGCGCAGGCAAAGGTCGATGTCGAAGTCGAATACAGGGCATCGCGCACTCCGGAAGACTCTCCCGTGGTGAAAATGGCACAAGAGGCTATCAGCGCCATTGGGCTCACACCACACACGCAGGTGATAACTGGCGGAACCGACGCCCTGGTCCTCACAGGAAGAGGGATAGATGCCGTTGTCCTGGGCTACGGTGGCACAGCGGCGCATACGACAGAGGAGCAGATCACGCAGGAAGCACTGGAGGCATCAGCTGTTGTCATCAGACAGATCCTTGAGATGGCAGCCTGACCGTCCCTTGACGATGTCGATCCGGACGGCTAAAATAGCACCGATTCCTCGGTAGCTCAATTGGCAGAGCGCTCGGCTGTTAACCGAATGGTTGTAGGTTCGAGTCCTACCCGGGGAGCCAGTACTTCCTCCTTGTTGCTGGAACTGTGGTCAAGACAGGCCTCGAACAGAGCTTCGAGGCCTGTTCCTATTCCTCCAACAGCCAAAAATGCCCTTGCAGCGCAACAAACGGACAAAATTCCGCAATTTGGCTGTAGTAGGGCACCTTGTAACTATAATGCCCTTCTAATCGTACTTTGCTGCCTCTATTTTGCCAAGAATGGCATCAAATCACTCCGTTCAACGGTCTGTTTTGTTGAAAAAGACTTGGCAAGAGGGCGTTTTCATGCTATGCTGAGCACTACTATCTAATAGAGGGGGTACAGCGTGAACAAAACAGAGTTCGTCGAAATGTTGGCCAAGGAAGCGGATCTCACTAAGAAGGATGCCCGCAAGGCAGTCGAGGGAATGGTCGATCTCATCACCAAGTCGCTCTCCAAGAATGAACCCGTCGTGATCACCGGATTCGGGAAGTTCGAGGCTCGAACGCGCAAGGCATCGACACGGATGAATCCGCAGACAGGGAAGAAAATTAAGGTTCCAGCAAAGGTAGTTCCTGCTTTCAAGGCTGGTAAGACGCTGAAGACCGTCGTGGGCAAGAAGGCTAAGAAGAGATAGAGAAGGCTTAATCAGTATCTATCGCGCGCTGGAGCCCGAGAAGAGGCTAATCGTACGGCACGCGTCATCCGCGAGCTTGGTCCGCGGTGACGGATATTTCCCGATGGCCCAAAGGTGCCTGGAAAAGTCCGAATGGTGCGTGTCGTACGTTTGTCTTGTTATCTACTCAGTTTCTCCTCACTAACGGACATCTGTTATCCCTACTGATTTCCTGCCAAGCGTGAGCGCTATCTTCAGCGTTTTCTTGTTGATCTGGCCATGGCCATCGATGCCGCTTACAAGTAGTTCATCAACGTAGTCTGTCTCGAAGACGTTAAAGAAGTAGCGTACGGTCCTTCTCATTCCATCGAAGTTGGCCCGTGCATCCCCTGCTACCGACAGCAGAATCCCGCCCCTTCTGCTGCACCCATTACACGAAGGAGGAAGCTCCGCGTGCAACTTGTACTTTCGCACCCACTGACACTGAGAGCGATCGATGAGGCACTTCACCTGTGCTGGCAGGGCAGCAAAGTAGAGAGGAGCTGCTAGGACAATCACATCAGATTCGACCATCTGCTCACTCACCAGTTGGAAGTCGTCGATGAGGATGCACTTCCCGTCCGCAGCACAGCCATCGCAAGCATCACATGGGGCGATCTTCAGCGAAGAGATGTACAGTATATCGGTCTGCGCCCCTGCGGCGCGAGCCCCTTCGAGAAACGCCTCCAGGAGCATGTCCGTGTTCCCTCCCCGCCGCGGACTCCCCGCCAGCGCGAGAACCTTTGCATGCAATTGTTCAGTCATCTGCCCTGTTTTACCCCATCAGACACTTGGTTGCCAACTTGTTCCCCATTTCACGCCAGGTTCACTCACTCTTCACAACTCGTTCACACTTAGGGGGTAGACTTCCATTATAAAGATGAAAAAGCAATGGGGGTGAATACATATGACCAAGCAAACTGTTACCGATAAGCTGTCGATCTACATTCCACAGAAAAAGATGGAAGAGAAGCCAGTGGAGCGATTGATCAAGCTTGCTGAGAAGAGGGATCGCTCGATCAACTACCTGGTCGTGGACGCTGTGTTGCAGTACCTCGCCCGCGAAGAGAACAAGTGAGCCTAATATGAGCTGCTCAATGTCAATAAGCTGCGGTCAACATTGAGCAGCTCTCTTCCTATCCTATCGCTTGAGGTACTGATCGAACCAGCCGCTGATGTGCTCCAAGCGAGCAATGCGCCGATCGGTGCGACCATTGCGTGATAGCCCGTGTGGCTCGTCCGGGAAGCGGACCATCTTCGTGTCGACGCCGAGGCGCTTCAGCGCCACGAACACCTGCTCTCCCTGCTCGATCGGACAGCGCATGTCGTTCTCGCTGTGGATGACCAAGGTCGGCGTCACCGCGTTGCCAATGTACTTGATTGGCGACTGCCGCCAGTAGTTTTCCACATCCTCCCAAGGCGAGACATTTCCGAACTCCTCTTGAAACGCCCAGTTGAAATCGCTCGATCCATACATACTGATCAAGTTGCTGACGCTCCTCTGGGTGACAGCCGCTGAGAACCTATCGGTGTGCCCGATGATCCAGTTCGTCATGTAGCCGCCGTAGCTCCCACCGGTGACGCCCATTTGCTTCTGGTCGATGTACGGCCGTTTGCTCACAAAGTCGACCCAGGCCATGATATCGTCGTAGTCGGCACCGCCCCAATCGTTCCATATCGCCTTGGAGTGCTCCTCGCCGTACCCCTGGCCTCCGCGTGGATTGCAGAAGTAGACGATGTAGCCCTGAGCTGCAAGGTAGTAGAACTCGTGCATGAAGAAGTTCCCGTATTGCACGCGCGGACCACCGTGGATCTCCAGAATGGAGGGGTACTTCTTTCCCGGGTCAAACCCGGGAGGGGTGATGATCCAACCCTGCAGATCGTTCCCCGCGGCCCCCTTGAACCATACCTCTTCGACCTCGCCGAGGTCGATCTGTTCGAGTAGTTCAGCGTTGAGGATCGTAAGCTGCCGATCATCTCCGCCATTCATCCGTCGGAGGAACACCTGTCCGGGATCCTTCATGGTAGCATGAAAGTAGAGAAGCTGCTCCTGCTCGCGGTCGAATGAGAATACCCCAACAACGCCATCCCGGTCGATCACTTCACTCACTTCTCCGGCAAGGTTCACCACCTTGAGAACGGTGTTCCCGTGGTGTGCCACCTGGAAGTAGATCGCACTCCCATCGTTGGCCCAGGTGGGCGAGACCTGTGGGAGGCTACCCATATCGTTGATCGTCCAGGGGGACACATCAAAATCGTGTTCACAGGTGATGCAGCGTGCTTCTCCAGCACCATCCACTGGGACAACCCAAAGCCTGGTGTTCTTCCAGCCCTCCCCCTTCCCCTCATGCCCGTAGTAGGCGATGTTTCGCCCGTCGGGAGAGAACGACGGGTTGTACTTCGGCCCGATCGGCGTTGGCAAGCGCCTCATCTCGCCCCCGCCTGCCGGGATGACAAACAGATCTATCGCATCGGGGTCGAGATCCGGATCCTCAGAGTGGTTGGAACAGAAGGCTACGGTCTGATCATCGGCAGACCATGCGGGATCAGTCTCATCGAACAGATCACCCTCCGTGAGCTGCTCTACCTGTCCTGTTTGTGTATCGACGATCAGCAGATGGGATCGCTCGTGAGGAAGGTAGCCGGTCCCATCCTCCTTGTAGAAGACGCGGTCGATCTCCCGGCAGACTACCCCTAACTTCTTCTTCTCTTCGTCCTTCTCCCGTTCGATCTCTTCTGCATCCTTTGCGCGGAACTGCAGGAGCAGTCGCGTCCCATCGTGCGACCAGGAGAACGACTCGATGACTCCCTTCAGGTCGGTCAACTTCCGCGCCTCCCCCCCATCTGTAGGCAAGAGGTAGATCTGCTGCTGCTTCTCGTCCTCGCGGTTTGAGAGAAATGCTATCTCCTTACCGCTAGGGGAGAAGCGTGGGCTGGTGTCTGACTGTTTGCCATACGTGATCTGCCGCGGCTTCCCGTCAGGAAGGGTAATCGCCCACAGGTGAGCGTACTTCTTCTCCGTCTTCTCGTCGACCGAATGCTGGCAATAGACAGCCATCTCACCGCAGGGGGAGATCTGTGGCTGTGAGATCAGATGAAATCCGTACAGGTCGTGCGCGTTCAACAAGCGCTTCTTCTTCGTAGGCATGCCACCTCCAATTGCCCTATCCGATTGCCGCCCTCGTCCATCGAGTGCGGGACTTCATTGTACGACCAGCGCCACGTCGCTCACAGTTGGCTGACATCACGCGGGGGAGGCACATGAGGCCCCCAGCCTCTCCAACCCGCATCCTGCTACTGATCTCTCACCGGCCAATCCCCTGCAGGGGTTGATTCCGCGCGCATGCCCTGCGGCATGCTTCTCACAAAGCCTACTGATGCACCCTCTGCTCGCGTCGGGGCAGTTCATTGGAATTCGCCTGCCTGGTGACAGGTTTCCTTTCTTGATTGGTCACGGGTGGCACAAGGGTGAAGCGCGCGTAGTTACAATGGATCGAATCTAGCAGACGAAAGTCCACAAAAGGGGTGAGTGATCGTGAATCCTGACATCGGAAAACTGGCGATAATAGCGGCGATATTTGGGGTACTGCTCGTCGGAGGGCTGTTCATCAACCAGCAACAGGCACCAGCGCCTGAACCCGCACAGGTAGTTGACCAGACACCAGCCGTACAGGCAGCTCCACAGCTCTCACTGGAGATGCTCGGGCCGGTCTACTCGGAGAAGGCGGTGTATCAGGATGACCTGATCCGCATGTCTTTCAAGACACCGCTCACGGACAACGGAATCGAGAGCGACCTCCCTTTCTGGCTGCACAATGCATCCGGAGAGGTAATCACAGTTCTCTGGGACCGTTGCTCCCTCCAGCTCCCCTCTGGAAACACGGTCAATATAGTGAACAGGGGACCTGATGGAGCCATCGCAGATTCCCTTGCAGACCGCTTGATATCCATCGCTCCAGGGGGCGACCTGTTCGACACGATTGTCCCAGTCTCCGAGATCACACAGGTGGATGGAGGACTCGCCCTAACGACCGATGTGCTCAGTCAAGGGCCGTTCCAGTTTGTGCTCGCCCTGCAGGTCGGCGGTGACTGCTCACCGCAGCAAATCAAGTACTACACGTTCCAGTTCATCATTCGCTAGACGAAGAGTCCGCAGGAATGTAGGCCACAAGCGCCGAGGCGACAACGCAGGGTCGAGGAGTGCTAAGTATCAAGGAGTAATCGGAGAGGGAGAACGACAGTATCCTGAACTGTCCTTTGTTCCCGAGGTACTGGCAGATAACAGGAAGTATGTAGCGCTGATCGCTTCGCAGGATCTCGTTGGAGTCAAGGAAGGCTCCAGCAAGGTCCTGTTTCTCCATCGCCAAAGAGATGATCCGCTGCGATTCCGCACGAAAGTGCGGTTCAAGCTGATCATCCAGCAAATCGAGCATCTTCTCCGCCGGCGTGTATGCCGTCCCGTAGTGTACGATATCTCCGGTGGTCACAATCGCCGTCCTCTCATCGCGGAACCCGCGCAGAAGGCTGGCGATGTCACTGGCGACGTCGAACGACCCAGTCAGCGGATCCCGAGTCATCCCAATGTAAATCGGGGAGACCGAGATCGGCGAAACACCGTGCATGCGCGCGTAGAGAGCCATCAGGGAGAAGAAAGAGTCGAGAGAAAACTCGTTTACCAACAGGCCCGCCTTGTCCGTTCGCACGCCTTTCTGTCCTGCTACGCATTGGCAGGGCATCTTGCCAAACGCGGTATCGATCGCATCACAGTTCGGAGAAAACCCTCCGCGTAGAACAGAGTACGCATGCAAGCGTTCATCGGATGAGCGCTCCTCATCGAGCGCTGTGCGATACAATTCAGCGTACGGCGCTGCAAGGGTAGAGGTATGAAGGACACCCAGGGCAACAACTCGCTCGATGCCGTTACGGTAGAGCCCTGAGACCACTCGCGCTTGCAGCGGGCCGATGTAGTGCGCAGCGGTGTGAGGGAAAGAGAGGATCGCTCCGCGATCGATGAGAGAATCAATCTCTTCATCCCCATTCAGGCCAGCGAAGAGCGCTTCAAGATAATCCCTTGTCTCTTCATCGAGCATCTCATCGCGGTAATACCTCTTCCAGTCCATGACTGTATTATACAGCTTTCGCCGTGACAAGGAACGACCTATTGCATAAACTCATCGTGATGGATAAGGAGGATCGAGTGGTCAATCTAAGACAAACAGAAAGGCGAAGACTGCTGCTGGTGACGATCGCCATGCTCTCCGCGCTGCTAGTGCCTCTTCTCTCCTGCGCAGCCGGGATCACGTTCCCCGATTCCCACCTTGAGGAAGCGATCCGCACGGCACTGGACAGGCCGATGGGCGAGATTACATCAGCCGATCTTCAGTCGCTCACCTCCCTATTTGCCTCAGGAAAGGGGATAAGTGACCTGACTGGCCTTCAGGAATGCACCGCCCTTCAATATGTGGATCTCTCCGACAACCACATCAGCGATTTATCCCCACTGTCAAGGGACCATGAGATAGAAGTCCTCCTGTTGCAGAGCAATGAAATCACCGATGTGGAGCCATTATCCGGTCTGGTGAACCTCACCAAGCTTGATCTCGACTTCAACAGCGTTCTTGACATAGCACCCCTTGCTGATCTGACACACCTGCGCTGGCTGGGGCTGTGGGATTGTCGCGTCAGTGACATTTCTGCGCTGAGGAACATGCCCAATCTTATCACCCTGGGGCTCGGCGGAAATCCTCTCGCTGACATCGCCCCTCTCGCCAACCTTGTGCACCTGTACTGGCTGGGTCTCCCCAACACCGGCATCAGCGATCTGACGGCGTTGCAGGGCCTCTCAGGTCTCCTCAAGCTGAGCCTCGGCGGGAACAAGATACAAGATCTGGCTCCCCTGTCCGGCCTTACGCGCCTGCAGGGCCTCGGCTTGGGGGACAACGAGATCGAGGACCTACACCCGCTAGTGCACCTCACGCGATTGCAGCGCCTCAGCCTGTGGGGAAACAAGATCAGTGACATCACCCCAATAGCTGATCTTGTCGATCTCGAGCAGCTGTGGCTAGACGGAAACCATATCTCGGACATCGCTGCCCTATCCGGGCTCGTCCAACTGAGGCTCCTCGGGCTGGGAAACAACCAAATCGAAGATCTCTCGCCCCTCATCAGCAACGAAGGACTGGGTGATGGCGATAAGATAACGCTTGTAGGAAACCCGCTCGATCTTACCATGCATTCGAGCGCAATGACCGCCATTGACACTCTGACAGCACGCGGATCGGTAGTCGAGTACAAGAGATAAGGTGACGAGGAGCCATCGAAAACTGAGGATGTCTTGCCACTGCTCGCTTCAGTAAACCCTGACAGAGCGCCTCAAGTCGCTGGTTCGCCACTATCACGTTGTGGCCTGTCGAATGGGAGAGGCCTTGTTCGTCGATCACCGTCATAGTGACAGCAAATGTGCGACTCGGAGATCCGGATGCATGGGTTTTATTTCACCGCAGCACTCGTGGCCACGCGAAGCGTTTCCAAAGCTCCACAGGAAGGTCTCCAATCCCTACAGGTGAGGGAAGAGAGAATGGCGCCACAGACAGCCTGTGACGCCACTTCAATAGTACGTAACCTCTGCCAACTGAGCCAGCTGGCACCATCGCTTAGGCGCTGATCGCACCCACAGGGCACTGGTCGACCGCTTCCTGAATGCAAGCGGCGTTGGTGTCAGCTCCCGCCTTCACCTGAGCTATGCCATCTGCTCCCATCTCGAACACATCGGGGCAGACTTGGGTGCACAGAGCACAGCCGATGCACAGGTCTTTATCCACTGCTGGATTAGCCATGTCATCCTCCTTATCTATTGAGTATTCAACCGTGGAAATATACCACGCTTGACGCCGAACGCAAACTCGAGCTGTTCATGCTGATGGATAGGATAAAGCAATCTCCGGAGAACGACAACTTGAAAGGCCACAAGTCACAAACAGAACAACATCCCGCAGCAGCCACTAATGCGAGTTCTTGATCGAACACACAAGCATCGGTAAAGTCTGTATGTGCTGCAGAGGGGATGTGGCACTCAATCGAACGGCTATTTTGGCCTACGTTTTCAAAGGAGGGTAATGTGAAAAAGTTGTTAGTTGTTGGCCTTACTCTGTTCCTGCTCGCCAGCGTTGTGGCAATCGCGCAGGTAGAGCCGGTATCCATGGATCTGGAGACGGCGCTGTCCTACTACCAGAACGACAGCTTCGCCATCGAGTATTCCGATACTGGGCATGCACAGCTCCTGGGGATCATAGATGCGTTCAAGGCGGCGCTCGCAGTTCCCGCTGACCTCGATGAAACCAATGAGGACAAGGTGGGGGCGTTTGCCATAGACATGTCCCTCAAGGGCATCGTCAACAAGCTCTCTCAGGCGTATTACACGTTGGGGAACGTCTTCGTCGATCCATCCGAGAATAAGGATATCTACCTGAAGGGGAAGAACTGGGGTCTCAAGAGCCTGCGCATGAACCCGGGCTTTGCAGAGCTGGAAAAGAGTCGCTTTGACAGCGCCGTCGCCGCCGAGACCGACGTTGCTGCCCTCTATTGGACGAATTCCAATTGGCTACGAGTGGCACAAAAGGACGTCCTGAAAGCGGTATTCGCCGGGGTAACTAAGCGAACCGGAGCGATCATGGACCGGCTACTTGAGCTCGATACGAGCTACTTGACTGGTGGAATCTATCGATCATATGGCGCGTACTACTCTGGCCTTCCATCCATGTTCGGGAAAGACTTAGGCAAAGCTCTCTCTTTCTTCTGTCACGTGGTCGACGAGCCTGACTACTGCTTAGACGAGGAAAAGGTCCCGAACGCGGACGAGTACTTCGAGAACCGCTCCTTCTTCGTGGAGTTCTACCTGATGCCGAAGAAGCAGTGGGAGGACGCAGCGCGCATCCTGCAGAGCATCATCGACGACCCAATAGGGGACAAGTTCCCGTTCATGAATGCGTACTCGCATGAACACGCACAGGAGCTGCTGGCTGAGGTCCAGAAGCATTTGTAGACAAGCTACTTAAAGAAGAAAACGCGGGCTGCGACATGTGTGTCGCAGCCCGTTTCTTACTCGATCTCCAGTATCACCTTGGGACGCTCTCCTTGCCGGCGAGCGCTCACCAGCCCGAATAGATCCTCGAACGACTCCGCCAGAGCCGCCAGTGTTTCAGCGACCGTCTCTTTCTTGGTGACCACAGGCTGAATTGGCTTTGTATCGCGCATTCGCATGAAGTTCGGGCTGATGAGGCCGCTGACCACTGCTTCGCACCCGGAGATGAGGCCGGTAACGCTCTTCAATTTCTTCGGGTCAGCATGGCCCTGTTCTTCGGGCGATGTATTGCTCTGTGTCTTGATGAGGCGACACTCACCGTCCTCATAGAGCTCATACACGCGAAACTGCGGGCAATCGCCGAAGTGCTTGC
>JAGGSM010000072.1 GCA_021159105.1 Candidatus Bipolaricaulota bacterium | reverse complement strand
CCAAAGTGAAGTTCGATCGCTACGAGGGAACGCGTGACGCATACGGAAAGACGCTCGCGGCGTTGGGGCATGAGGACGATCGGATCGTCGTACTGACCGCTGACCTCGCTGGCTCGACCAAGACCGGAATCTTTGCCAAGGAACACCCACACCGCTTCTTCAACATCGGTGTTGCTGAGGCGGACATGATGGGGATCGCTGCAGGGATGGCGATGAGCGGCTACCGCCCCTTCGCCTCAAGCTTCGCCATGTTCGCCACTGGGAAGGCGTGGGAACAGATCCGGCAGGTGATCGCCTATCCCAAGGTTCCGGTGAGGATCGTCGCCACCCACGCCGGCCTCACCGTCGGGGAGGATGGAGCGAGTCACCAGATGCTAGAGGACATTTCCAACATGCGCGTGCTGCCGAACATGACAGTGATCGTCCCCGCTGACGCAATCGAGGCAGCAGCCGTGACCCGCTTCGTTGCAAGCTACGATGATGGCCCGGTCTACGTGCGCATGGCGCGAGCCAAGTTTCCCGTCATCCTCCCTGATGACTATCAGTTTGAGCTGGGGAAGGCCAATGTTCTCGCAGAGGGGACCGACGTATCGGTCTTCGCCTGCGGGGTGATGGTCTCCGCCGCCCTGGAAGCGCGCGATGAGCTGGCTAAGGAAGGCACTTCGGTCGAGGTGGTGAACGTTTCCACGATCAAGCCGCTCGATGCTGAAACGCTGCTAGCCTCCGCCAAGAAGACCGGCCTTGTTGTCACAGCGGAAGAGCACCAGGCAAGCGGCGGATTGGGGAGCGCTGTGTGTGAGCTCCTCTCCGAGAACCTGCCCACCCGCGTCCTGCGCGTAGGAGTACACGATCGCTACGGTCAATCCGGGCCGGCCGACAGGCTCCTCTCCGAGTACGGCCTCGATGCTGCGGGGATGGTCACCTCCATCAAGAGAGCGCTTGCAGGTAAGTAGGAAGAGAGAGATCGTGAGCTACCTCACTCACCTGGAATGCGGCTACTGCGGGAGCACCTTCGATGCTACTGTGCTGCACACGGTCTGTCCGAAGTGCGGCAAACCACTCCTTGTTCGTTACGATCTAGAAGAGGCGAAGAAGTCCTTGAGTAGGGATGATCTTGTCGGTCGCGTGCCTTCCCTCTGGCGTTACCGTGAACTCCTTCCAGTGAGCGATGATCAGAACATTGTCAGCCTGGGCGAAGGATACACCCCGCTGATCCATGCGACACGCAGCGGAGCGCGCCTCGGGATGGAGAAGCTGTTCATTAAGGACGAGGGGTTGAACCCGACGGGATCGTTCAAGGCGCGTGGCCTGTGCATGGCTATCTCAAGGGCCAAGGAACTTGGCGCGGACGAGGTCGTCATCCCATCTGCTGGGAACGCCGCCGGGGCGATGTCTGCCTACGCCGCGCGTGCGGGGATGAAGGCGCACGTGTTCATGCCAAGCGATGTTCCACTCCCGTTTCGCATGGAGTGCGCCGCCTACGGAGCCGATGTGCGCCTGATCGACGGGTTGATCACCGACTGTGGCCGTGAGGCGCACGCTCAGGCGGAGAAGAACGGATGGTTCGACGTCTCCACTCTCAAGGAGCCGTACCGAGTAGAGGGGAAGAAGACGATGGGCTACGAGCTCGCCGAACAATTCAATTGGACCCTCCCCGATGTTGTAATCTACCCCACCGGTGGAGGGACCGGCCTGATCGGCATGTGGAAGGCGTTCTCTGAGATGCAGAGGATGGGATGGATCGATGATAAGCTCCCGCGCATGGTCTCGGTGCAGGCGGAGGGGTGTGCTCCGATCCCGCGTGCTCTGGCTGCGGGGGAGGAGTTCGCCGCGCCATGGGAGGATGCGCATACAGTGGCGGCCGGTCTGCGCGTGCCACAGGCGATCGGCGATTTCCTCATCCTGCGGGCGATACGCGAGAGCGATGGCACGGCGATCGCCGTCTCCGATGAGGATCTCAGCACCGGCCAACGCGCGATGGCAGGGGAGGAAGGCATCTTCGCCTGTCCCGAGGGTGGAGCGACCCTCGCCGCGCTGGAAGCGCTCCTAGATCGCGACAAGATAAGTCCGGACGAGACGGTCGTTCTGTTCAATACCGGTACCGGGCTCAAGTATCCATAGCGGTTTGAAATGAACTGCCCCGCCGCAAGGGGCGGGGGATCGGTCCCTGTAGGGGATTGAAAACCACCTATCTCTTCTGATAGAGTGGAAGAAACCGAAAGTGAAAGAGGAGCGAACAAGTGAACCCACCCAGCAAGCACGTGAGATTCTCACTCTGGTACATCGTTTTTGCGCTGCTGCTCGTGTGGCTCTTTCAGGATCTAGTGATCAAGCCTCTGGCGATCCAGCAGACCGAGGTCGCCTACAGCCAGTTCTTGGATGATCTGAACGCGGGGAAGATTGATACGGTCTCTGTTGGAACAACGCGAATCTTCTACACGATAAAGACCGACTCCGCGAAAAAGACGCCGCCTGTCTACAACACTGTTTCAGTGAACGATCCTACCCTCGTCGATCGGCTGCACAACGCCGGGGTAACCTTCGCCGCTCAGCCGCCAACAAACGGGGCGATGACAGCCCTTCTATGGTGGATACTTCCGCTCCTTCCGCTTGCCCTGATCTGGTACTTCGTCTACCGCCGCATGAAGCAGGGCGGACCTCAGTCGATGTTCCTGGGCAAGAACAAGTCCCACGAGATATCGGGGGAGATGACCGGCGTCAAGTTCGATGATGTAGGTGGGGTCGATGAGGTCGAGGTTGAGCTGAAGGAGATCATCGAGTTTCT
Source organism: Candidatus Bipolaricaulota bacterium (assembly GCA_021159105.1). GTDB lineage: Bacteria > Bipolaricaulota > Bipolaricaulia > UBA7950 > UBA9294 > M55B144. Next base: position 8,573 of record JAGGSM010000072.1, on the reverse strand, counting down.
CAAGACCCCGGAGCGCTTCACCCGCATGGGTGCAAAGCTCCCTAAGGGCGTGCTCCTTGTTGGCCCTCCGGGAACTGGAAAGACGCTCCTCGCTAAGGCCACAGCGGGTGAGGCGGGTGTTCCGTTCTTCTCCTTAAGCGGATCGGATTTTGTAGAGATGTTCGTCGGTGTAGGCGCGGCGCGCGTGCGCGACCTGTTTGAACAGGCAAAGAAGAAGGCCCCGTGCATTGTATTCATCGACGAGATCGATGCTATCGGCCAAGCGCGAGCGACAGTCGGTAGCATAGGGACCAACGACGAGCGAGAACAGACACTGAATCAGCTCCTCGCCGAGATGGACGGATTCAAGGCCAATCAAGGCGTGGTGATCATGGGTGCCACAAACCGACCCGAGGTGCTTGACAAAGCGCTCCTTAGGCCGGGGCGCTTCGATCGTCAGATTCAGGTTACACTGCCTACAGAACAGGGGAGAAAGCAGATCCTCCTCATACACACGCGGCAGGTGAGCCTGGGGGATGACGTCGACCTCGACCGATTAGCTCAGATCACCCCAGGGTTCTCCGGGGCCGATCTAGCAAACATCGTCAACGAAGCGGCGCTTCTCGCCGTGCGGCGAAAGAGCGAATCGGTGTCGATGGGCGACTTTGATTTGGCGATCGAACGAGTCGTGGCCGGACTGCAACGAAAGATGCCACTGCGCGATGACGTGAGGCGCAGGGTCGCCTACCACGAGGGAGGGCACGCGCTGGTGGCGCAGCTCCTCCCACACACTGACCCGGTGCACAAGGTGAGCATCATTCCCACCGCCAAAGGAGCGCTCGGCTACACGCTCCAGATGCCCGAGGAGGATCAGTACCTGATCGGAGAGGAAGAGTTGAAGGAACGGATGGCGGTGATGCTGGGCGGACGCGGGGCGGAGCTTCTCATCTTCAAGGAGCCATCCACAGGTGCAGCGAACGACTTGGAGCGGGCGACCGACCTCGCGCGGAGGATGGTCACCGAGTTCGGGATGAGTGAGAACCTTGGTCCGGTGCGTTACCTCAACGATGCGGGGATGGGATACCTGGGAACCAACCCTGGGCTGAGACAGGAAATAAGCCCGGAGACGGCAACGCTCATCGACCGCGAGGTGAAGAAACTCGTCGAAGGTGCGCAAGAGTGGGCGATCAAGCTCCTAACCGAGCACGCTGACGCGCTGGAACAGGTAGCGCAGATCCTCCAACAGCGAGAGGTAATCAGCGGAGAGGAGATTTCCCGCATTGCCGCAAACAAGGCATAGGTCGGGCGCTGGACAGACCTACCCTGCCGGAAGCACGCGGTGTATCAAGAGGCTTTGTGAGAAGCATGCCCCAAAGGGGCGGGAATTACCCCCTGTACGGGCTTAGAGAGGGCTTCATAGCTCGGTCACAGCTGGTATGCCCTTGTAGTCCCTCTGTTAGCGGCCAGGCGCGATGGACGTGCTTCCCGCCGCGCCCCATGATGATTTTGCCCCTCTTTGCAGGATCGTCTCGTATCTTGCCGGGGGAATGCTCCCTTGTCTATTGACTCGGTGAGCGTGTGTCAAGAGGATGACGCGTAGTGGACAGCGTTCCTCTGGCTAGGCACGCTGTTTGATGGGACGGAACATGCGTTAGCTGGTACAATAGCGCCTATGTCCGGAGGAATCCATACGCAGAAGAAGAGAGATTTGACGAATGGGCCGATCGCCCGCACGCTTCTTGTGCTCGCGTGGCCGGTGATGCTTTCCAACCTCTTTCAGACAATCTACAACCTCGTCGATACGCTGTGGCTGGGACGTCTGGGAAAAGTGGCCATCGCCGCTCCAACGATAGTCTGGCCCCTTGTCTTCTTGATGATCTCCGTCGGTGCAGGCATTACTATCGCGGGGACGGCGCTTGTCGCCCAGTACACGGGAGCACGCAGAGAGGAAGAGGCAAATCACGCGGCGGGACAGGTATTTGCCTTTACCGGCATCCTTGCGTTGGTCTTGGGAATCTCTGGGGTGTTTATCGCAAGGCCGCTGATGGTGGCGATGGGGGCGGGGCCGGATCTTCTCCCTGCGGCAACCTCATACCTGCGCATTATCTACGGCGGCATCCCCGCGATGTTCGGCATGTTCATCGTCACCTCCCTGCTCAACGGAGTGGGCGACACCATGACCCCAATGAAGCTGATGGGCGTGTCGGTGGTGTTGAATATCGTGCTTGATCCACTGTTCATCTTCGGATGGGGACCGTTCCCTGCTTGGGGAATCACCGGTGCCGCCGTGGCGACGGTCATCTCGCGCGGGCTAGTCGCTATCTACGGCCTCTACCTCCTGTTCGCCGGAAAGGTGGGGATCCATCTGCGTCTGCGCCACCTGCGCCTGGAATGGGCGATGGTGAAGCACATCCTAGTGATCGGCGGACCGGCATCACTGGGGCAATCGGGGACGGCGCTCGGGTTCTCCATCATGACCGGCATCCTCGCCCGCTTCGGCACGGCGGTTGTCAGCGCCTTTGGTATCGGAAACAGGATTATCTCGATCGCCATTATGCCTGCGATGGGTCTGGGACAGGCTGCAGCGACGATGGTCGGACAGAACCTGGGAGCAAAAGAGACGAAGCGTGCGGAACACTCCGCATGGACTGCGATCTGGATATCGACGGCATTCTTGCTCGCTGCCAGCGCCGCTGTCTACTTCCTGCGCACATCATTGGTGCGTGTCTTTATTAACGACCCAGAGGTGATCTCTCTCGGGGCGAGTATGTTCGCCATCACTGCGATGGCCTTCCCATTCATGGGGATCCTGCAGGTGATCATCGGCGCCTACCAGGGATCCGGTCACACCGTGTACTCCATGTTCTTCTCCCTGTTCCGGCTGTGGGCGCTGCGCATTCCGCTCGTCTACTTCCTCGGATTCTCGCTTGCCATGGGGGCGGACGGCGTGTGGTGGGCGATGTTCATCTCCAACTTCGGCGCCTCCGCTGTGTCGATCGGCTTCTTCCTCTCCGGCAACTGGAAACACCGCATCATCAAGGAAGCTCCGATCACCCTCGCCCCTGTCACAGACGATGCACGCGAGAGCGAACTGATAGTGGAAGAGACGCGTCCCTTGCAAAGATGAGCCTCTCCTTCTAATCTTTCTAACCAAGTAGATGCACTACTCCGCCGCAAACGAGCGGTGCACAAGCAGGCTCTGTAAAAACCACGCCCCAAGGGGCAGGGAGTGTACCTCTGCAGGGGATTATCATTCACCAAAAGGAGACGTAATGCGTACGATAACGATCGATGAAGCGCCCAGCCATGTGGGAGAGGAAGTGACACTGCGCGGGTGGCTGTACAACAAGCGATCCAGCGGAAAGATTATGTTCCTCCAGCTACGCGATGGAACAGGCGTGATCCAGGGGATAGTCACCGCGCCTGAGTCGCCTGAGCTGTTCGCCACCGCCGACCGGCTGCAGCGGGAGACATCGATCATCGTCACTGGTACGCTGCGCGAGGATAAGCGCGCGCCCAGCGGGTGTGAGCTCCAATTGAGCACACTCAAGGTTGTGCACGAGCCGACAGAGCCGTTCCCGATTGAGCTCACTGAGCATACGCCATCGTTCCTCATGGACCACCGTCACCTGTGGATGCGCACTGGCAGGCAGGTGCCGATCCTGCGCATACGCGACGCCGTCTTCCGCGCCCTGCGCGACTTCTTCCACGAGAAGGGGTTCGTCTCCACCGAAGCGCCCATCCTGACCGGCACGTCGGTGGAGGGTACGACGACGCTGTTTGAGGTCGACTACTTCGGAGAGAAGGCCTACCTAGGACAGAGCGGGCAGCTCTACCTGGAGGCGACGGCGATGGCCCTGGGGAAGGTGTACTGGATCGGGCCGGTCTTCCGCGCGGAGAAGTCGAAGACGAGGAAGCACCTGACCGAGTTCTGGATGGCTGAGGCGGAGATGGCCTACTACGACCACGCGGACAACCTGCGCCTGCAGGAGGAGATGATCTCCTACGTGGTGAACGCGGTGACCGACGAGCGCAAAGCGGAGCTCGCGCAGTTGAAGCGCGATGTCGACCTGCTGCGCGAAGAAGTGGCGCTCCCCTTCCCCCGCATCGACTACGGCGACGCGGTGAAGCTGCTGCAGGAGGCGGGGCACGACGTCTCCTTTGGCGACGACTTTGGGGCACCGCAGGAGGCCACCCTTGGCGAGCACTTCGGAAAGCCCGTGTTCATCGAGCACTTCCCTGTAGACATGAAGCCGTTCTACATGAAGCGTGACACCGATGATCCGAGCCGCGTCCTTGCCGCAGACCTGATCGGCCCGGAGGGGTACGGTGAACTGATCGGCGGGAGCCAGCGCGCCGATGACCTGGAAGAGCTGATCGCCCAGATGAAGGAGAAGAATCTCCCCCTCGAACCATACGAGTGGTACCTTGATCTGCGTCGCTACGGGTCTGTGCCGCACTCCGGTTTCGGCCTGGGCGTAGCGAGGACGATCGCCTGGATCTGTGGGATATCCCACATCCGAGAGACAATACCGTTTGCTAGGCAACTGAACCGCCTCTACCCATAATCTGCTAGAGTTGGGCTCTTTATCCCCTTGACAGCCTCGAAATCGGTCGTTATACTTCCGGCCGTGTTGTGGCAAGTGATGATAACGAGCGCTCGAAGCTGAGCGCTTTTGAATATTATCTCGGCCTTCTGGGCTGAGGCAGTCACCACCAAACAACAAAGGGGGACTTACGCCGCAAGATGCAAATCGAGAAGTCGGCGAGTCCGCGACTAGGTGTCGACCGAGTTTTGGGTTTACAACCCAAGCCGAAGGTAAGAAAAGGCGCGCTGTTTCACCTCCTTGGCGGCGCTTGACCGGCCTTTGGATGGTTGCCGTTCGAATCGGCAGGGCAAGGGAAACCGAGTCCCCCTCTTCCCTCCTTATGGTTTAGCATGCGGGATTATTCCGTTTCCTCGTGTTTCTTGGCTGACCGATTCCAAGGAATATTCACCACGAAGAGCACGAAGGACACGAAGAATGGACCGCTATGGCACAAGAGTCGATCAATGAGGAAGACAGATACCTGCTTAACGCGAAGAATCTCTCCGTGTACGCTCCTTCGTGGTGAGTAAGCTGGTAGCGCTTACGGCAAGAGCTTCTCGCGTTCCGATCATTTCTTGCTTCTTGTAGCGTTGCAGCTTGTCTGCAACGTTGCTGATGCGGAGTTGCTCAACGTCGTACGCCTGTCTGCGTGCGTGCACGCACAGGCACGGGAGGCGCTACACATGCACAGGCTTCAAGCTTCTTGCGCTCCCTGATCACTCATTACTCATCACCGATCACTCTTTTCTCACAGCTTGATCAGGATGTCGACCGCCGCCAGGTTGTCTCCGGCCATGAACGGGTTCAGGTCGATCTCAGCAATATGAGGTACGTCCAAGCTGAGCCGGCTCAGGCGATGTAGGATCGTCGCCAAACGTGAGATGTCAACCGCCGGCTGACCACGAAACTCGCCGAGAAGCGGGAAGGCACGAATTGAGCGGATCATCAGCCGGGCGTGTTCGATCGACAGCGGAGCTACACCGAACGACACATCTTTGAGCGCTTCGACGAACGTTCCGCCGATCCCAAACATGATCACCGGGCCGAACGAGGGATCGCGGTTCACTCCCATGATCAGCTCCCGTCCCTCGATCATCGGCTGCAGCAAGATGCGACCATCGGCCAAGCCTTCTTCCTTGATGACCTCCTTAAGACGATCAAGGGCAGCACGCAGCTCTCCTTCATCTCTGATCCCGGTGATCACCGCCCCGTGTTCGAAGCGATGAAACAAGTCTAGAGCGTCGATTTTTGCAACCAGCGGATAGCCAACCTGCCCTGCGAATTCCCTTGCTGCAGGAGCATCCTCGACGTAGGAGAACGGGCAGACGGGGATGTGATAGGCGTTGAGGATGTCCGCGCCTTGGGCGAAGGTCAGCGCTCCTTGCCCTGCACTCAGTGCCTGTTCAACGACCTCCCGAGCTCTGTCCGTATCGACGCTCACGTAGCGATCGATCGGCCGCCGCACGCGCCACAGCTCTCCCACGCGGCAGAGGGAGGTCAGGGCCTCAACTGCTGTCTCGGGCATGGTGTATACCGGAATCCGCGCAGCAGCGAGTCGTTCGCGAAACGTTGCCAGGTCGGCGCTACGGCTGAGCGTGCACACGAGGATCGGCTTACCTGGGTTCTCCTCGGCCACGCGCACGATCCCGTCGGCTACCGACTCCGGTGGCTCGTTGAAGACGATCGGCGGGCGGAAGATGACGATCGCCGCGTCGACCTCGGAGAGCGTCTCGTGCAGCGTGCGCTCGTAGTCGGTGGAGCTAGCGGTTGCGATCATGTCGATCGGGTTCCCAAGCCCTGCTTCCGGTGGCAGGAACGATCTCAGCCTTTCCTTGACTGATTCCGAAATTTGCGGCACGTCTATCCCAACTCGCTCGCAGGCATCGGCAGCGATGATCCCTGCTCCGCCGGCGTTGGTGAGGATCACCACTCTGTTCCCCTCCGGGATTGCGCCCCACTTCACCGCCCCGAGGACCGTCAGCGCCTCCTTGATCGAAGAGACGCGGATCGCACCGCTCTGGCTAAGGAACGCATCGACAATGGCATCTGAGGTGGTCAGCGAGCCCGTGTGCGAGGCTACCGCCGCTGCCCCCGCCTGCGTCCGCCCCGACTTTAGGACGACGATCGGCTTCGTCCGCCCGATTCGCTCTACCAAGCGTCGGAACAGGTGCGGATCGGCGAAGCTCTCCAGGTACAGGAAGACAAGGCGGATGTGGTCATCGTTCGCTAGGTGCAGGAGAAAGTCGTTCTCCGACAGGCCGGCCCGGTTTCCCAGGTTGATGAACTGCGAGATCCCCATGTTCATCCCCTCGAAGAACTCCAGGACTGTCTCCCCCAGCGATCCGCTCTGTGAGATGAACGCGATCTCCCCATCGCTTGGAAACCAGCGCGAGAACGAGGCGTTTAGAGAAACGGTCGGATCGCTGTTGATGATCCCCATGCAGTTCGGTCCGACGACGTTCAGATCGTACTTTTCGATCAACTGTCGCAACTGTTTTTCCCGCTTGATCCCGTCCTCTCCGCTCTCTTTGAACCCAGCGGTGATGATCACCAGATTGCTGATTCCCTTCTCGCCGCACTTGGCGACGGCATCGAGCACAAGGTTGCGATTGATCGCCAGCACCGCGAGATCCACACCATCGGGAAGCTCGGAAATGGAGTGATAGCACTTGAGATCATTGACCGCATCGTGCTTCGGGTTGACCGGATAGACGTCGCCGGTGTAGCCACAGCGCACGATGTTGCGCAAGATCTCTCCGGCGACGGACCCCTGCCGCGGGCTGGCGCCGACAACGGCCACCCCACGTGGGGCGAGCAAGCGTGTTAAATCTTTAGGCATGAGAACGCATCTCCTAAACACAGAACTTTGCGACTGGGTCTTCCGTCGTTTCTACTCAAGGTAATCCTTGCTTGCCATCACGAATTCTTGTGCATGGGCTATGATCTCGCTTGCCTGCTTGGCGGTTATCGTCATGCCGATGCCATAGTCGCCAACGTTGCGGATGTCCTGTGCGTCTATCAGCCAACGATGGAACTTTGGGTCAAGCTTCTCAGTCTTGGCAAATGCACGTCCAAACGCTGCGATGACCGCGGAGTGGCTAGAATAGGCCTCCCCAAGCGAAGCAAGGAGCGCTTCAGCGACATAGAACATGGCGTAATAACCACGCGATGCGGCGAAGTCATGATGCTGTTGATCAAGGAGAGACCGGGCTGCGGACAGACTTCGCTCCGCTTTGTCCAGCAGGCCAGCAATATCCTTGTTCACTGTGCTACTGCCTCTCTACGGACGTTCATATAAAACGGAAGGTCTCGCGTTCTCAACTCCTCTTCGGAGGTAAAGACGCGGGAGATGACTACGTCGTATTTCAGGCTAAGCCTTGCGGTAAGCATCGATGACTTCTGGATAGCATCGTCGTAAGCAAACGGAGGGCGAAGCACGCACAGCAGATCAATGTCAGAATCATCGCGTCCTTCCCCTCGTGCGAACGAGCCGTAAAGGAGTACGCTTGCTAACTGGTCACCGAAGATCTTCCTCAGTCCTTCGCTGTACTCACGGATAACAGTCTTGATCTTCGTCTGGTCCATAGCCGTCACCTCTTGCCTAAGGATTCGCTAGCCTTTCCCGATGATCGTACCTTCATAGCTACGTCTTCTCGTTTCACAACTTCCAATCTCGACATTGTGAGAAAGCACATTCATCACATGCGTCTCATTGTTCATGAGAACGCATCCCCCAGACGATAAGTATAACCAATCCGATGGCGATCGTGAGATCACCGATGCTGAACGCGGTAGCTAGCGGTACCCCTCGCGGCAGGTAGAGCCAATCCCCCAGAAAATTGAGCCGCGTCTTGTCGCTCATCAAAACGACATTTCCCCACGCACCTTCACTAATGAGCTTATGCGCAATCTCCGGCTGTCCAGCGCAGGTGAGCGCGTGTGATGAAGACGGCATCCTCCCGCCGTTCACGGCGATCACGAGCAAGTTAGAGATCGATCCTACTT
>JAGGSM010000222.1 GCA_021159105.1 Candidatus Bipolaricaulota bacterium | reverse complement strand
CTCCGGCCTGTTCCTGGCCGGGGATTACACGGAAACCGGTTGGCCGGCGACGATCGAGGGGGCAGTGCGCTCGGGGATCAACGCGGTCGAGGCCCTGCTGTCAACCGCGACGAGGTAGTCCATTTGCCCTACCAATCCCCTACAGGGGTTGACTCCGCTCCCCTTGGAGCGTGCTTCTTAGAGAGCTTCTTGATACACCGCGTGCTTGCGGCGGGACAGTTAATTTCCCACTCCTCGGCCTGCCCTACTGGCTACTCGCTGCGGCTCGTGATCTCGATTAGATGGTAACCAAACTGCGTCTGCACCGGTCCGTGCACCTCGCCGAGTGACTCGCTGAATACAACGCGGTCGAACTCAGGGACCATCTGCCCGGGGGAGAATTCTCCGAGGTCGCCACCTGACTGCCCCGACGGGCACTTGGAGTACTCGCGCGCGATCGCGGCAAAGTCCTCTCCGTTCTCGATTCTCTTCTTCAGCTCCTCGCACTCCGTCTCGGAGTCGACAAGTATGTGCCTCGCTGTCGCCTTCATCTCTACCTCCGCTTTACTCCCCCACAGGGGTTCACTTCCCGCCCTTGGGGCGAGCTTCTTACAAAGCTTCTTGATACACCGCGTGCTTGCGGCGGGGTGGTTCAGCAACAAAGAATTGCGTCCAGGATGGCGCTACGATGAGCCCATCCTGGACGATCAGCAGTACCTAATTTGTCACGATCGGCAGGTCACGCATGGTGACGAGCCCAGGGGCAGCGTCCCTAACGCGCCTGACAGCATTCCCGGCTATCGCCACCGTGGCGATATCGCCGTTCGTCCCGTGCAGGGTCACTTCCAGGTCGGGGACCCCCTTGATGACGATCGTGTCCTTGTCGTCCGGTTCATCGAGGGCAGCGATGAAGGTGAGGGACATAAACTCCCCCTCCTTCGTGTATCCGCGCGCAACCTGCTTCAGGCCGCGCACCTGCCCCGGCTCAACAGCGAAGAAATCGGTCTTCACGGGTTTATCGGCCACAACCGGCTCAACGCTGGATTCGTAACGTTCGAGCTTCTTTCCGAGCGTGTCGAAGACCATCCCGATCGACTGCGGGAGGCCGACGTGTCCCATCCGCCCCTCGGCCATCTTCGCGTTGAAGGCATCAACGCTCATCCCAGTACCGATCTTCGCCTGGAACGGACCGCGCCGGAACGAGGCGTTCATCCGCCGCGTAACCGCGATGTGATCCACCCGTTGGCTGATAGCGGTGATGTTAAGGACGAGCGAGTCCATGAGGAACCCGGGATTAACGCCGGTACCGAGCACCGTCTTACCGGCACGCTTTGCTGCCTCATCGATCACCGCCGCCTCATCCGGGTTGGCAAGCCAGGGGAAGGATAGCTCCTCTGCAGTCGACACGATGTCGAGCCCCGCGTCCAGGATCTCCAATATCTGACCTAAGAAGAGTGGGAAGTAGGAACTCGTTGCATGGATCACCACGTCAGCAGCCCCTCCTGAGAGCGCATCGCTCAAAGTCGATGACACCCTCACGCCCATGGGCCCCTCTAGGCCGATGACCTCGCCGAGGTCCTTTCCAACCTTGGCTGGATCGATGTCCACACCGCCGACCAACTGCAGGCTGGGCTTCTCCGCAACGTAGCGCGCGATCGCGCTTCCAATCGGACCGAGACCGTACTGAAGTACCCGTATCTTATTTGCCACTGTTTCTTCCTCCCGCAACGCGTCGTGTGATGCGGAAAAGTATAAGGACTATTGCCAGGAACACAATGCGAGGCTTCCCGCTATCCTCGCCAACAGCTACAGGATGGGCAGGTAGCGATCGAGCTCGTAGGGGTGCACCTGAGAGCGGTAGGAGTCCCACTCGATCTTCTTGTTCTGAATGAACTTCTTGAAGATGTGATCACCCAACGCCCGCCTGACGAGATCGCTCCCCTCCATCACCTCGATCGCCTCGTTCAGGCTGCCGGGGAGGGACTCGATCCCCAGATCATCCCGCTCCTGCTCACTCATCGAGTATACATCGCCATCGATCGGGTCGGGGAGGGGATAGTCATTCTCGATCCCGGCCAGGCCAGCGGTGATCAGAACGGCGAAGGCCAGGTACGGATTGCATGCGGGATCGGGGGCGCGGAACTCGATGCGCGTCGCCATCTCCTTTCCCGGCTTGTACATCGGAACTCTCACCATGTTACTACGGTTGCGGTGCGCCCAGGTAATGTAGACAGGTGCCTCGTACCCGGGGACAAGCCGCTTGTAGGAGTTGACCCACTGAGCGCACACGCCTGTCACTTCCTTGGCATGTTTCATCAGCCCGGCGATGTATCCCTTGGCGATGGACGACAGGTAGAGGGGATCGTCCTTGTCGAAGAAGGCGTTCGTCCCGTCCTCCCTCACCAGTGACTGGTGCAGGTGCATCCCCGAACCATTCTGATCGGAGAGCGGTTTGGGCATGAACGTGGCGTGGATCCCGTGCCGGCGTGCGATCTCCTTCACAACGAAGCGAGTCGTCATGATGTTATCGGCGATGGTCAGCGCATCGCGGAAGCGCAGGTCGATCTCCTGCTGCCCGTGCGCCACCTCGTGGTGCGCCGCCTCAATGCTGATCCCCATCTCCTGCAGGGAACGGACCGTCTCCCGCCTGATCTCAGAGCCCTCATCAGGGGGGACGAGGTCAAAATACCCACCCTGATCGACCGGCTCGGTCCCCTTTGCCGAATGGAAGTAGAAGTACTCCACCTCCGGTCCGACGTAGAGAGAGAACCCGTGTTCGCTCGCCAGGGCAAGGGCGCGCTTGAGAGCCCAGCGTGGGTCACCCGCGTAAGGGGTGCCATCCGGCTGAAGGACATCGCAGATGAGCCGGGCAACGTTGTCCCAAGGGAGTATGGAGAAGGTGTTCAAATCAGGCTGGATGAGCATATCGCTCTCATCGATGCGGGCAAAGCCGTGGATCGACGAGCCATCGAAGCCGAGGCCTTCCGCGAGCGCTCCAGGCAGCTCACTCGTCGGCATCTCGATGCTCTTCAGGTTTCCCAATAGATCGGTGAACCACAGCTGCACGAACCTTATCCCTCTCTTCTTTATCTCCTCGAGCACGCGCTCAGCATCCCCCATGTCAACCTCCTTCCTAGCGATATAATCTTGGGAGTATACGCCAACCAGGGTGCAAACGTTACCCTGTTGTGAGAAACAACCTGCAAGAGCTACTTCTTCGGCGGGCTGAAACGGATGACGACGATATCCCCGTCCTGTACCTCGTAATCCTTCCCCTCGATCCGCTGCTTACCCGCCTTGGCCACCGCCGCCTCGCTCCCCAGTTCGATCAGGTCCTCGTAGCGGATCACTTCCATGCGGATGAAACCGTGCTCCATATCAGAGTGGATCTTCCCCGCTGCGACCGGAGCCTTGTCCCCCTTGCGGCAGGTCCACACGTGCACTTCCTTTTCACCGGCGGTGAAGAAGTTGACCAGGCCGAGCATGCGGTAGGCAGCGCGGATCAGCCTCTCCATGGACGATTCCTCCAGACCGAGCTCGCGGAGGAACTCCTGCCGGTCCTCCGGGTCGAGCTGGCTGATGTCAGCCTCGTCCTGACCGCAGACGGTGATCATCTCCGCGTTCTCCGATGCGGCAATCTCAGCAAGAGCTTGCACGTGCTTGTTCTCCTCATCAGCGACCGACTTGATGTTCGCCACGTACAGCACGGGCTTCAGGGAGACGAGGTTACAGTCGTAGACGCTCGCCAGCTCGTGCTCGTTCAACCCCTGCTTGCGTGCTGGGATCCCGTCGTTCAGCCCGGAGAGGACCTTCTGGCAATCGACGATCTCCTTCGCCGCCTCCTTGTCCCCGGCGCGCGCGACCTTCGTCAGGCGGGCGATCTTGTTCTGCAGCGTCTGGCTGTCAGCGACCATCAGCTCGAGATCGATCGTCTCCACGTCGCGCCTCGGATCGATCGATTCGTACTCGAAGGGCACGCTTTCATCCTCGAAGCAGCGCACCACATGCAATACGGCATCGACGTCCTTGATGTGAGCGAGGAGCTTGTTCCCCCGACCGTCTCCGGCGGTGGATCCCTCCTTCAGCCCGGGGATGTCCACCACCTCCAGGGTCGCCGGCACGATCTTGGGCGCGTTGTACATGTCGACGAGCGGCTGAATGCGCGGGTCGGGCACGCTGATCACGGCCCGATTCATCTCCGAGCCATCGTAACTTCCCGCTCCGGCAGCGGTAATCGCGTTGTAGATCGTCGTCTTTCCGCAACTGGGCAAACCGACAAGGCCGCATGTAAGGGCCATCACTACCTCCCCTTGATCGCGTCTACAGGGTTGATTCTATACCAACTCGCCACAGCAAAAAAGGGGACAGCAAAAAAGGGGACAGGCAAGTTTTCGCCCGGGGACTGGCTCATTCCCTCACCGCAGACGACAGGACGAAAAGGTGCCAAGAAAAGGTGCCTGTCCCTTTTTTTTCATGCTCGCTGCCGATACAGCCGCTTGTCGACTGCTTGAACCATCCTCACCGGATCGACACGACCATCCAAAAAGCTAGAAATACGCGTTGCCTGTCTGCGCGGATCGTCGAGGACTTCGTTGTAGCGGACGTATAGCACGCCAATGTTAGGCTGGTCATGTAGCCACTCCTCCACCTGCTGCAGGTGCCTGCGTGATATCTCCGCGATCTTATCGTCGCTGACGGCGTCCGGGTCCTCCCCGCGACGGATAAGCATCCGCCGCTGCGAGGCGAGGATCTCCTCCATCTTTCGCTGCATGAAGACCACCTTGTATTCGTGATCATCGGGGAGGTGTCGGAGCAGAGCTGAGATCATCTTCACGACCTTCCCCTCCGCCAGTGGAAGCCAAGATGTATCGTGCTCTATATCCTTCACCCGCTCAAACTCGTAGTAGCCCTTCGGATTGTCCTCGTCCGCCTTGCGGATGTTGTCAGTGAGAGTCTCCATCCCGCCCGCCTGGAGCATCATCATCATCATCGATGTCCCCGAGCGCGGAAGCCCGGAGACGATAGTAATTGTCTTTTCTTTCATCGCCCGCTGATTCTACCCGACATCAAGCTTTGGGAGTAATGATCACGAAGGGAAGGCCTGACAAGTTCTTCATCCCTGGCGCTGCGAATCGAGGTAGCCCTGCAGTATGAGGACTGCAGCGAGGCCATCTCGCAGGTTCTTCCTCTTCTTGCGCGAGATGTCGGCCTGCACGAGCACGCGCTCGGCCTCGCTCGTCGTCAGGCGCTCGTCGAACAAAATGACCGGCACGTTGCAGCCGCGCTCCAACTCGGCGGCGAATCCCTGCACCGCGCGGGCCATCTCACCGTGCGATCCGTCCATGTTGAGCGGGAAGCCGAGGACGATCCTTCCGATTTCTCTCTCCTGTATGAGCGAAGCGAGGAATTTCACGTCGTCGTCGAGAGTCGTCCTGATTCTCACAGGGAGGGGGCTGGCCAGTATCTCCCCTTCGTCGCTCAGGGCGAGGCCCAGGCGCTTGGTTCCGTAGTCGATCCCCAGGATGCGCATCAGGATGAGTTGATCACCTCGAGCGCCCGTTTGACGAGCTCAGGCAGCGGTAGGTCCTCGCCGCGCAAGCGCTCAAGAGCCCTCCGCGCCTCTGAGGCGGAGAAACCAAGCGACTTTCCTGTAAGCGCCCGCAGTGCGGTCTCCTCTTTCTGCGACAGTGGAATTGCCGCTCCGGTTCCTAGGTCAGGGGTGAGCTTGTCCCGCAGCTCCACCAGGATCCTCTGCGCCGTCTTCTTTCCGATCCCCTTTACCTGCGTCAGTCTGTCCACATCCCCGGCGGAGACGGCGAGGATGAATTCGTCCGGGGAGAAGAGAGAGATTATCTGCAACGCCAGGCGTGGACCGACTTGCCCGACTGGCAGGAGGCGACGAAATATCTCCCGCTCCTCCAGAGATGGAAACCCGAACAGGGAGATGGCGTCGTCGCGAACGACAAGGTGAGTGTAGATCAGCCCTTCCTCCCCGAGGTGGTAGGTGTGGATCGCGCTCGCCGGGCAGAAGACGCGGTAGGCGATCCCGGCGGTCTCCACTACGATGTGATCCTCTCCCAAGCGGACAATCCGCCCTGTTATCGCGTCAATCATGTTTCTCCTCCCAGTTCGCGCGTGCCCCTGTCGCTTCCATCAGTTCGCGCTTGAAGCGCTCGATAGCGCTTGGGGGGAGCGCGACGAGCACGTGCGCACTCTGTTCGTATCTTACATCCTCCACCCGCGCCGGGTGGCGGTGGATCAGGCCCATCACAGCCGAGGTGATCTCCGGTGGGAAGCTCACGGAGAGCCGGACCTCCTGCTTTTTCACGACGACCTTGGCCGCGGCGAGGGCCTCAGCAGCGGCGTCGCTGTAGGCGTGGATCAGGCCGCCGATCCCGAGCTTCGTCCCACCGAAGTAACGCACGACGATGATCATGACATCGAACAGATCCAGTTTTTCTATCTGCTGCAGGATCGGCAGCCCCGCCGAACCTGCCGGCTCACCCGCATCCGAACTGTACTCGATCGGGGCGTCGTCCCCCAACAGACGGTAGGCGTAGCAGAAGTGTGAGGCGTCGTGGTATGTGCGACGCGTCGCCTCCAGAAGGGAGTTCACCTCTTCCAGCAAGGAGGCGTGGTGACACAGAGCGATGAAGCGCGATTTCTTCCGTGTTATCTTCGCCTGTGTATCCGACTCGATGGTGCGATAGGAGTCGATCATGCCTCTCCCTGCAGGGAGATGTCCTGCTCTCCGGACAGGCCCTGCACCATATCGAACGCCGCGCGTACATATTTTTCCTGCCCGGTTATCAACAGGGATACGCTCCCGGCTCCCTTCCCCGCCCCTCCGTTTGCAATCTGCATCACCTGGACCGGGTAGAGACTTTCCAAAGCGTCGATCTCGGTCACCACGCGCCCGACGAGCGGGTGCATGCCGCTTGGAAGCCCCATGCACAGGTCGATCCGATCGCTTCCCATCTCCCGCGCTAGGTCGTTCACCGAGGTGTGCACCGCCTTCTGCAGGCTGATCGGGATGACTACCTCCAACCCGCGGGCCAGGGCGATCGAGTAGTAGCGTCCGGCCGTTCCGGCGATGCGCGAGGACATGAGCACGCCGACACCGCCCCATGGGTCGATCGCGTTCCCTCCCTTGATGATGACATCACCGGCTGTGAGCGAGTCTAAGAGATCCTGTGTATCGCTCTCTATGCGTTCACCGTTTCGGATGACGATCTCTCCCATCTCTCCCAAGCGGGCGTTTACGTTGAAGCGATCGTCGATGAACCCGGCGGCGAATGCACCGCGGTCGATAGGTTCTCCGAGTACTTCCTCGGCGACAAAGGCGTTCGTCGTCCCCAGCGTGATGACGATAGTCCCATTCTTCATGGCATTCCTCACCGCAGGGATGGTCGCTACGCCCTTTGCGATCAACCGCTTCGCTGCGCCCGGTCTCAAGACAACGCTTGCCTTCATGTTTCTCCTTTGCTTGCGCGCGTAAGTATCGATATCCTATGGGCACGAGCGTAGCAAATGAACTACGCCCCCGCAAGCAAAGGGGATTCAAAACCAAAAGAAAGGGTGATGCAAGAGATGCCGTATACAAAAGAGGATTACGAGCGCGAGATGCGGGAGTTTACGTGGGATATCCCGCAGAACTACAACATCGTCGATGTCGTCGAGTCTCATGCGGCAAAGAACCCAGACAAGGTCGCTGTATTCTGGGAGGACGCCGCTGGGAACAAGCGCGAGGTCACATTCTCAGAACTGGCGAGCAAGGCGCGGCGCTTCGGAGCCGGTCTGATGAAGCTCGGGGTGAAGAAAGGCGACCCAGTGCTACACGTGCTTCCCCGCCTCCCTGAGGCGCTGATGGTCCAGTTGGGGACGTTCGTCGCCGGTGGGGTGGCCGTCCCCTGTTCTGAAATGCTCAAGCCAAAGGAGATCGCTTACCGCTCCGAGGTGAGCGGGGCAACAGTAATCGTTGCCCACGAATCGACGGCACCAGCGGTGGAGGAAGCCACCAAGGATTCACCGCTAACGACGATGATCCTCATCGGCGGAGAGCGCGATGGCTGGGTCCGCTTCGACCATCTCGTGGCGGAGAACTCGGCGGACGCGCCTAAGGCCCCCCTCACCGCTGATGATCCGATGACGATAAACTTCACCTCGGGGACGACAGGGAACGCCAAGCCGGTCGTGCACAAGCACCGCTGGATGTACGTGCACAACCGCATCACCGGCCGCTACTGGTGGGACGCGTCTGAGGACGACGTGATCTGGGCTACGACCGCCCCAGGCTGGGCCAAGTGGTATTGGAGCCCGATCGGTGTCGCGCTGACGAACGGCGCTTCCCAGCTCATGTACAACGGTAGGTTCGATGGCGAGCGCTATCTGGAGCTGATGGAGCGCTACAAGATCACCAAGCTTTGCGCCACCCCGACCGAGTATAGGCTGTTCGCGCAGCTTCCCGATATGAGCAAGCACAAGATCGTCCTGAAGGACGCCCTCTCCGCCGGCGAGCCGCTCAACGTCGAGCCGATCGAGGCGTTCAAGCGGGCGTTCGGGGTGACGATCCGCGACGGCTACGGCCAGACGGAGAGCGTCTGCCTAGTCTGTAATTATCCGGGCCTGGAGGTGAAGCCGGGAGCGATGGGCAAGCCGACCCCCGGCACCGGAGTGACCCTGATAGATGAACAGGGAAATCCCGTTGGGAAAGGTGAGGTAGGTGAAATCGCTCTTCGTCCGGACAGCCCAGCGATCTTCGACGGCTACTGGAAGGCCCCTGAACTGGACAAGGAGGCCTTCTCCGGAGGATGGTACCGCACAGGTGACCTGGCGCGGATGGACGAGGACGGTTACCTATTCTTCGAGGGGCGCGCAGACGACGTCATCCTCACCTCGGGTTACCGCATCGGTCCGTTCGAGGTGGAGGATGCGCTCGTCAGCCACCCGGCCGTCGTCGAAGCGGCGGCTGTCGCCTCCCCGCACAGAGAGAGGGGAGAGATCGTCAAGGCGTTCATCATTTTGGCCGACGGGTATTCTCCGTCCGAGGAGCTCGTTAAGGAATTGCAAGACCACGTGAAGAGGGTCACAGCTCCGTACAAGTACCCGCGCGCAATAGAATTTGTAAAGGAACTTCCCAAGACAACGAGTGGGAAGATCAAGCGCGCCGTGCTCAAGCGCCGCGAGTGGGAAGGATGGGATAGACATTGAACGCGAAAAACGCTACCCTCATGAAGGGATTGATATTTGGAGTGATCATCCTCCTTTCCTCCTTTGCTGCGTTTTCCGGAGGGGTCGGCTTGGACCTGTCGGTCTGTACGGTCGACCTCTCCGGACCGTTTAGCCGGGTCCATGGAGCGGCGAGCAACGCTCTCACAGCGTTGGGGGTCTCGGCGACGGACGCAGCGTCGATCCTCACTGATCTGGATTCCAGCTTGGCCGACATCGAGGAGGAGTACCCGATCGAGTACTTCCCGATACCCCTTATCGGAGGGACGATCGAGATCTCTCTTCCGCTCATCGTGATCGACAAGGTCGTCTTCTCAGGAGGTCTGATCAACGACTCGCTCATGCGGGGAATCGCCGATATGGCGGGGTACGCCATACCGCAGCCGATCGTGTCCGGTAGCATCGATCTTGGTGGTGATACGGCCAGTATGACCGGCGACGTGAACCTGTCCGTCTTCAAGCTGACGAGCGAGGTGGCGAAGCACCTCGATTTGTTGATCGCCGGGATCGAGCTCGGCTTGGGTGTCGACTTCATTCAAGGGAACATCGATCCGGTTGTGAACGTCACCGCCCCCGGGCATCAGACAGCGGTTAATGCCGCGCTCGCGGAGCTCCATCTCGACGGATTCACCTGGACGACCTTCGCCGCACACGCCAGCGCTCAGATCGAGGTCGGCCCGCCCTTCCTGCGCTTGGTGGTGCAGGGGGCCTACCTATTGCCGATCGCCGGGGAGAGCGGCTGGTGGGGAATAGTAAGTGGGAATGTATCTGGGAAAATAGGATTGGTGATCCGATTTTGATCGACGATAAGACACTGTTACAGATGGCAAACGACGTGAGAGCAAATGCGTACTGCCCTTACTCGAAATTCCCGGTAGGGGCGGCGCTCCTCTGTTCCGACGGGACGGTATTCACCGGCGTCAACGTGGAGAACGCCTCCTACGGGCTGACCATGTGCGCCGAGCGGGTGGCGATCTTCAAGGCCGTCTCCGAGGGTCACCACGACTTCGTAAAGCTCGCTGTGACGTGCGAGGGAGATCACTGTCAGCCGTGCGGGGCGTGTCGACAGGTGATTCACGAGCACGCGCCGGATATCGAGATTCTGATGGGAAACCCACAGGGAACCTTCGTGCGCACGACGATCCGCGACCTGCTGCCGGAGGCGTTCTCGCTGTAGCAATTGAGTCATCGGGCAGTTGAATCATTGAGTGACGCGTAAATGAAGAGAAAAGCGCTATTGAAGCACATTACGCAACATGCTGCATATCTCTTGCGAGAAGGACGCCGACATAGTATATATGCAAGAGGGAAGTACAGGACGCAGGTCCCAAGGCATGGTGAGATAGTTGACGAACTTGCAAGGAAGATATGTAAAGATCTGAACATTCCCTATTTGAAGCAAGGATAGGTGACCAGAAGATGAAATTTAGAGCTGTCATCAAAAAAAGTGAGGACTGGTGGATTGGGTGGCTCGTAGATCTGCCAGGCGTGAATGCTCAAGAGAGGACCAAGGAAGAGCTCATAGAGTCACTAAGAATTGGTGCTGAAGATATGCTTGCGACTCCCGTTTTAACCCCCAAGGAAGACGAGGAACTGGTCACGATCGACGTTAATTGAGCAGCCATGCGATAACGAGCAGGCCAGTGGCTAGTGTCTTGTCTGGAGGATTTCTCAAGAAAGCCCGAAAACGGTCTGTAAAGCGCGATCGACTATGGCCTGCGTCTAGGCGGCTTTACAGTATCAACTCCGATTTGTCTCGGTTCCTCCATCCGTTGGTAATCAAAGGGCTCATCCGAACTGGGAAGGTAGCTACATCCCAAATGGTTACAGGGTGCAGTGGGCGGGAGCGGACCGCCACTTTCACGACGCTGCCGTCCCCAGCCTGAAGGAGATAAAACTGGAGGGGAACCAAACGTCCCTTCTCATCCCGGCCGTGTTCGGAAAATCCGGGGTCAAGGTCCGTTACGTGAAGCTCATCCTGCCGGAGCTGAAGCACAGCGCCGTATTGGCGGAAATGCGGTTCATCTACGACTGGGGACCGTGGGGAGACGCGGAATCCAACCTCTAAATTCTGGTGGTTTGTACCGTCATTTTGTGACTCGTTCCACGATTAACTTAGGAGCGTTCACTTCATCATCGGCGATGGTGTACGCCTGTACGACCATCTGCTTTGCCTGCTCTAGGTTCGCCTCGCTGTTCACG
>JAGGSM010000094.1 GCA_021159105.1 Candidatus Bipolaricaulota bacterium | reverse complement strand
CTAATGAATAGTATAGATCGTGTAAGATATATATACAAGATACCGGATCCTTGCCCGTCTTGCCACAATCTCGCCAGCTAATATAATCTAGCGACACGAAAAGAGGAGAGGAGATCGTCATGAACAGAAGCCACTATTGTGCCCGTCTGTCCGCACAAGACATCGGACAGCAAGTAAGCCTGTGCGGTTGGGTGAAGCGCCGCCGCGACCTAGGGGGGCTGACGTTCGTCGATCTCCGCGACAGCTCAGGGGTGATCCAGCTCATCTTCCCTGGGGAGGATGAGTCTCTGGGGGAGGGGCATACCCTGAATCGCGAGGATGTGATCTGTGTTTCCGGGGTAGTGCGTCCGCGCAGCGAGGGGAACGTGAACAGCGAGATGGTGACCGGAGAGATCGAGGTACAGGTGGAGAAGCTGGAGATCCTGAACCGCTCCTTGACCCCGCCTTTCCTCGTGGAGGGGGATGGATCCGACACAACGGAGGAGACGCGTCTGCGCTACCGCTACGTCGACCTGCGGCGCGAGAGGATGCAGAGGAACCTGAGGTTGCGTCATCGTGTCTTTCACACGCTGCGCAGCTTCTTCACCGACAACGACTTCGTGGAGATCGAGACACCGGTCCTCACCAAGTCGACCCCGGAGGGAGCGCGCGATTTCCTCGTTCCCAG
Source organism: Candidatus Bipolaricaulota bacterium (assembly GCA_021159105.1). Lineage (GTDB taxonomy): Bacteria > Bipolaricaulota > Bipolaricaulia > UBA7950 > UBA9294 > M55B144. The sequence goes on along the minus strand of JAGGSM010000094.1, from coordinate 10,825 downwards.
CCGGTTCTCTCCCGGATCATTTTACGCTCTTCCGCAATCCCCACAGCTGTTCAAGCAGCTATTCATGATCGGCGGGATGGACAGGTACTTCCAGCTCGTGAAGTGCTTCCGCGACGAGGACCTGCGCGCCGACCGGCAGCCGGAGTTCACCCAGCTGGACCTGGAGATATCCTTCCCCAGGGGGAAGGACGAGGTCTTCGCCCTGCTGGAAGGGGCAATACAGAGGACGTTCCGTGACCTGCTTTCGGTCGACCTTCCAACGCCCTTCCCTCGCTTGACCCACGCCGAGGCCATCGCGCGCTTCGGATCGGACAAGCCGGATCTGCGCTTCGGGATGGAGATCATCGACATCTCGCAGGTGGTGAAGGGCTGTTCCTTCCGCGTCTTCTCAGAAGCCGTCGCAAGCGGCGGGAAGGTAGCGGGGATCCGCGCCGAGGGGTGCGCTGGATATTCCCGCAAGCAGATCGACCAGCTACAGGGGGTTGCGGTCCGTGCCGGCGCTAAGGGGATGTCGTACATTAAGGTCAAGGATGAGATTTCATCGCCCCTGTCCAAGTTCCTATCCAAGGAGAGCATGCGCGGGATCATCGAGGCCTTCTCCGCCAAGAACGGTGATCTGATCCTGATCCTAGCCGGAGACGGGATAGAACAGGGGCTGGGGGAACTGCGCCTGGCCATCGCAAGGAAGGAGAAACTAGCCAGGGAAGGCTGGAACTTCCTGTGGGTGACGGACTTTCCCCTGTTCTCCCTGGATGAGCAGGGACACTTGACGAGCGAGCACCATCCGTTCACCTCGCCGCACGCCGATGACATGAAAATCATCGACGAGTCACCGCTCTGCGTGCGCTCGGATGCTTACGATCTGGTGCTGAACGGGATCGAGATGGGAAGCGGGAGCGTTCGTATCCATTCGCGCGACATGCAGGAGAAGATATTCCGGATGCTCGGCATATCCCAGGAGAAGGCGGAGGAGAGGTTCGGGTTCTTCCTGCACGCGCTCGAGTACGGAGCGCCGCCGCATGCCGGCTTCGCCCTGGGAGTCGATCGCCTGGTGATGTTGATGGCGGGGGAGGAATCCCTGCGTGACGTGATCGCATTTCCCAAGACCACAACCGGCACCTGCCCGCTGACCGACGCGCCAATGCCGGTCGACGACGCACAGCTCGCCGAGCTTGGCCTGATGCGCAAGGGATAGCTTGGGAAACTCCCGCATCTTCGGTGGCCCAAAGCGAGGATGATCGATCCGGCGCGCTTGATCACGGGATGAAAGGGAATGGACTCACCTCCGCAGGGAGCGGGAGATCACCCCTGCAAGGGATCGATGGTTGACTGGTCGTGAGAAGAGTGGATGGAACAAACAGACAGAGGTTCCTGATAACAGCGCTCCTGATATCACTGATGGGCGTCCTGTTCGTCCTGATCGGGGGGATCAACAGCGTCCATCCCCTGCCAGGAAAGCCTCTTCCAAACCCGTTTGCTGACGTTGGTGGAGCGACAGGCGAGAACCCCGGTGGGCCGGCGTGGGGTGCAGGAGCCGTTCGCGTGTTCATCCAATCACTCTTAGCGCTCGGCGCGGGTCTGACCCTGGTCGTACTCATCATCTCCAGCAAGCACCGCAAGCAGTTTGCCGTGATCTTCGTCGTCCTGTTGCTCGTCGCGCTCATCCTGGCACAGGTGAAGCACATACCTCACATGGAACAGGTTCCTCCTCCCAACAGCACGGCTTCTAGCGACATCGGTGCCCCTCCCCCGGTGGAGCAGGTGCATGTGGACGTTCCGAACGCCAATCCGACCAACTGGCAGGTGATCGCTATCGCCATCGGCTCCTCCCTCATCCTGACCGGCCTGGCGTTCCTCTTCTTCCTGAAGATCTACCCGCTCATCAAAGCCAGATCTGAGGGTGAAGACCTCCTCGGTGCGCTGGGGAAGAGCGCCGGAATGGCCGCGCACAGGCTCGTGACTGGGGACGATCCACGCTCGGCGATCCTTCGCTGCTATCAAGAGATGACAGAGATCATGAGCCAGGCAGAGCGCATCCCCAACTACTCCTACTTCACGCCGCGCGAGTTCGCTGCACACCTGCGCCAGCAAGGGATGAAGGACGACGATGTGCAGCGATTGACGCTGATCTTCGAGGCCGTCCGCTACGGTGCACGCAGCGGAGAGGAGTTCGTCGACGAAGCGATCGCATGCCTGCGGTCTATCCAGCGCTCATACGCCAAAGTTAGGGAGGAAGGATGAGCCGGAAGGCTGCGTTGACACTGCTCGGCCTGACCCTCCTTCTCCTCATCGGGATCACCATCGCCTTTGCCTTCCCCCTCCGTCCTCTGTTCATACGGCTGGTCGTCAACCCACTCATCGAGTCATTCCTCGTGCTGCGTTGGTACGTCCATCGCCTGTCGCAGCTCCTCCTCTGGATCGTCTTCGTCATCATCGGGGCTCTCCTCCCGCTGCACATGTTGACGCGCGGCTACTTCAGCAAGAAGCGCGAGAAGAAGCAGAAATACATCGTGATAAGGTCAGAGGGGAGCGAACTGCGCCAGCTGGCAGAGACGATAAGTCGCACCCGTCACCGCCCGTTCGCCCGCAGGAGGGTGGCAAGCAAGCTCGTCCCGCTGTGCGTCCGCCTCATCGCCCAGCACGAGGGCCTGCCGCTGAAGGAGGCGCGAGAAAGGTTCGAGTCGTTCCAGTGGTGCGATAACGGGGCGGTGAAGGAATTCTTCACCTTCAGAAGGCAGTACTACGGTTTCGGAAAGGGGCGCGCCTTCACAGCAAGGCTGCACGAGGTGGTCTCTTTCCTGGAAGAATATCATCAGGGGGCATGAATGGAAATTAAAGACGTTGGATTGCAGAGCCGCGCGATCATCGATGAAGTGAGCAAAGCGATCGTGGGGAAGGAAGACGTGTTGAACAGGGTGATGGTCGGGATCCTCGCTGAGGCCCACATCCTGTTCGAGGACTACCCCGGGCTGGCGAAGACTCTCATCGCGCGCAGCTTCGCACAAGCACTGGGGATGGACTTCAAGCGCATCCAGTTCACCCCCGATCTGCTGCCGAGCGACATCACCGGCTCGCACGTGTTCGACCGCGAGACGGAGGAGTTCACCCTCACCGTCGGGCCGATATTCGCCAACATCGTATTGGCCGACGAGATCAATCGAGCGACCCCGAAGACGCAGTCGGCGCTGTTGGAGGCGATGCAGGAGTCGCAGGTGACGATAGACGGCGAGACGCACCCGCTGCCATCCCCGTTCATCGTCATCGCCACGCAGAACCCGATCGAGTACGAGGGGACGTTCCCGCTCCCGGAAGCACAGCTCGATCGGTTCATGATCCGCCTGTCGGTGGGGTACCCGGACGCGGATGGGGAGGTGGAGATCCTCGAGCGCAGGCGCGAGCGCAAGAGAGACGAGATCACCCTCTCTCCTGTCACGAGTGCGGACAGGCTGCTCGAAATGCGTGCTGCCGTCGAGGAGGTGTTCGTCGAGCCGGACATCGAGAAGTACATCGTCTCCATCGTCAGCAAGACGCGCACCGACAACGACGTGTACGTCGGCGCGAGCCCGCGCGGCTCCCTCGCCCTGCTGAAGTTGGCCAGGGCACAGGCGGCGCTGGATGGGAGGGATTACGTGCTGCCCGATGACGTGAAGGCATTCGCCGAGCCCGCCCTTGCCCACCGGCTCATCCTGAACCCGGATCTGTGGTCGAAGCGGATCACTGAGGCAGATGTCGTAAACAAGATCCTTCGCCTCGTTCCGGTTCCCAAGGTAGGCTGAGAGTGGCCCACCCCACAAGGAGCATAGTCTCTCTGTCTATCGCCATCCTGCTCATTGTCGCCGGCGTCCTCCTGCGCGACAAGCGCGTCCTCGCCATGGCGGTGCCGTTCATCGTGTATGCTGGAGTTGCCCTCCTCGCAACGACACGCGGCACGGACACGTCCCGCATCTCAGTCTCACGAGAACTGAGCGCAGATCGAGTGACAGAAGGAGGGACGATCGAATTCACCCTGTCGATCACCAACAACGGAGGCCCCATCCCGTGGATCGGTGTCGTCGACAAGATCCCGAGCTACCTTGAGGTGACGAAGGGAGAGGTGTCGCACCTGTCCCCGCTCGACTCCGGAGAGAAGATCGAGTTCTCGTACACACTGCACCTCCCGCGGGGGATGCACGAGATATCAGGGGTGGAAGTGACCACGTGGCCACGGATAACCATGCTGGCCAGGCACTCCTTCATCGAGCACCCGTCTCGTTTCCTCGCGGTCCCGATCGTTGAGCCGATAGATGACGTGGAGATCCGCCCGGAGCGGACGCGCGCGTACGCTGGGGTGGTACGGGCAAGGACAGGCGGGAGCGGGCTCGATTTCTTCGGGTGCCACGCCTACACAACTGGGGATGATATCCGCCGCATCAACTGGCGCGCCTACGCGCGCACGCGGGAGCTCATCGTCAATGAATACGAGCAGGAGCGGATCGCTGATGTCACTGTCTTCCTCGACGCGCGCGATAGAGCGAACCCGCGCATCGGTGGGCAAAGGGCGTTCGACTACGCCGTCCGCGCCGCAGCGAGCATGTGCGACTACTTCATCAAGGAGGGGAACAGCGTCGGGCTGTTCATCTACGGGGAGTACATGAACTGGACCTTCCCCGGATACGGGAAGAATCAGATGCGGCGGATCCTCGACTCTCTGGCGCAGGCCGACACCTCCGACAAGGAGGTGTTCGACGACCTGCAGGCGGTCCCCACGCGCCTCTTCCCCCCTCGATCGCAGCTGGTGATGATCAGCGCGGGCCTGGACGAGCACGACGTCGAGGTCATCGGCGTCCTGCGCGCCCGCGGCTACCGCATCATCGCGATCATCCCCGACATGCTGGCCTACGAGGTATCACAGATCCAGCAGGGGGAGGCGCGTGATCTCGCCTTACGCATCATCAGCCTGCGTCGCAGGATAATCATCGACGCCCTCATGAATATCGGGGTGGAGGTCGTGCAGTGGGACATCAATGACTCCCTGGCAGGGGTGGTCTCTTGGACCCTGTCCCGCCGCGGAAGGAGAATCGCATGAGACTGATGACAGTCATCTCAGCGATCATCACCACCGCTCTCATAGCCGTTCCAGCTCTTGTGGGTGGGTTCGTGGTATGGGGTGGAGCGGCGATCGCCTGTGGTGTACTGTGGCTACTCATCCTCGCCGGTGCGTCGAAGCGGAAGGAGCTCGCGCTTTTGTTGGCGCTGCAGACGGCGATCGCCACAGCAAACATCATGTACGGATCATCGGTTCGCCTTGCCGCAGCTGGGATCATCTTCGGGATCATAGCCTGGGACATGGCGCTTCACGATCAGGAGACGGCCGCATTCCCCGCCGAAATGCGAAGGCGCTTTGCCGTGGAACACGCCGTTCAGATACTGGCGATCTCCGCAATCTCCCTGCTGCTTGTATTGGGATCGCTCAACGTGCATGTGAAGCTCGGTTACAGCGTGGCTCTCGGCCTGAGTCTGGGGACATTCATGCTCATCGCCCTTCTTCTGAGACTGCTATCGCCAAGACGACGGACCAGTCGCCGGAAGAGAGGGGAAGCAATATCTGCCCTGAGAGAAGTGCTGAAAAAAAAGGACGGGCGGCCATAGTGACCGCCCGTCGCAACGGTATTGTCTATCGCGGGATGGCCAGGTCACCGCAGATGAATGTCTTCACCCGCTCAGGGGCGTAACCGCTGATCGTCCCTGACAATTGCGGCGATCCGGTGCCGATCGACGGGTACAAGCGGTAGGAGACCTTCAGTGTCTCACCGTCCTCAACCGGATTCATCCACAGGATCTGCAGATTCCGCCCTTCCTTCTTCGTAACGGCGTTGCTCGCGTCGATGATTTCCCACTGCCAACCGATGGGGAGGGTCTCCTCCACACCGACGGCACTGACACCGGAGTACGCGATCACCGTTATCTCGACCAGAACCGAGCCGCTCTTGTCCGGGGTCACCTTCCGCACCGCGAACAGCGGCGTCTCTCCAACGTAGATTCCCTTTCGACAGGTCGCATAGCGACCGCCGCCCTCGTCAACCTTCAGCGTCGCTGCAACGAAACCGGCCTCGGCAAACGCGTGTTCAACGGTCGGATCGAGTGATGAAACATCGTACACCCCATCTCCGTCAAAGTCCCAATCGTAGCTTACTGCGTCGTAGGAGAGGCATTCCTGACAAGCAGTGAATGCCGTATCCTCTCCCACCATTGGATTGTACGTCGCCGGGGAGAAGTCCGCTGTTCCGGCAAGGGCCACCAGCCCGAACGTAGCGATGATACCGCATACGACGAGGAGCACCTTATGCCTTCTATTCATTCCCCCTCCTTATTCACTCACACTAAGATGGCGGAGCAGATCCGCCCCCAGTTAAGGGAGCGGATCGTGCACCGATGTATCGGTCAGCCAATATGCGATCAGATCGCGAATATCATCGAGGGTGACAACCTTGTCGCCAGTGTAGGCGACGGACGCACCGCTGAGCCACAGGGACACAGCATACTGAATCTGATCGAACGAGATCTGTTCCGGGAGGCACAGGGCTATCTTCCCCTGCTCCGTGTCCCAGCGTGAAATGACAACCCTGAGCGGGAGCGTCGGGACGAGCGCGACCTTGTCCTCTCCCAGCACCATGCGTGACAGCCGCGGTGATGAGCTCTTGACGATCCCACCGATCGCCGCTTTCGTCGCCTCGGTGCAGGTCGCGGGAGCGGTGAGCGTGTACTCGATCACACGGCTATCACCGTCTTCCAGCGTCTCCATGAACAGCCAATCCGTCGATTCCGCGCGGAACGTGGCACTGGCATTGCTCCCCTCGGCAAACGTCCAGCCGGCAGGAATGTCCTCATGCAGGGTCAATCCATGCACTTGCGTGTTGGCAGTGATCGTTATCGTCACCTTGACCGTCCCTGAGGCGATCGTCTCATCATCAGGAAGGCAGGTATCGATCTGCCTCACCGCACTCACGCTCGGCAGCACCGTGAGGGCCTTCTTGGAGAGAGAAGCCTTCCCTTGGTCATCGGTGACCTTGAGGATGACGGTAACATCGCCGACCTGCGAGAACGTGTAGGAAACATCGGATGACGCCCCTTCAACGTCGAAGACTCCATCGCCATCGAAGTCCCAGGCGTAGGAGACGATGCTCCCGTCCACGTCGTAGGAGGCGCTGGCATCGAACGTCGTGTCAACCGCGACACGCGGATCGGCTGGATCGACCTTGAACATGGCCGTCGGGGCTGCGTTCGCCACCACAATCTCCTGCTTGAACGCGGAGGAACTATTCCCATCATCGTCCGAAACAACGAGGCTCACCGTGTACGTCCCACTGCGCGAGTAGCTGTGCTGCGGGTTCTGCACATCAGAGGTGGAGCCATCTCCGAAGTCCCATGCCCAAGCGACAACCTGCCCGTCAGGATCCGTCGAGCCATCGGTGTACTCGACCGTGTCCGTCGTGATCACGTTCGCCGGCGAATAGGAGAAGCTGGCGACCGGAGGAGCCGGGGGAGCCGGTGGCACGATCAGAGAGATCGTGGTTTCAGGAATGGGAAGGGTGTTCTTCACCCCACGGAAGCTGACATAGCTTACGCTCGAGCCGGAGTCTGTCGACAGCGTCCCCTTGTGCGTTCCCTGAATGAGTATCTGCGTCTTCCATTCACCACCAAGGGGAATCTTCCCGATATTGAACAGGAGGGTCGTTGTGCCATCATCGTTCGACATCACCCGCGTCGGGGAAGGGCTCGCCCCAACGTAGTGAACGTCGCTAGGGAGGACCTTATTGACCATTACGCTGAGCCCAGCCGTATCGACGGATAGTAGGGCGTTGATCCTGGAAATCGTGGAGTCCTTCGGCCGCTCGAAGAAGAGGCCGTTTGTCTTTGCAGCGAACTCCTGGAGCATGTTGCTGTCAATCAGATAGCCTATCCCAACGGAGACGATCTTGATGCCAGCCTCGCTTGCCACATCCGCTTCACCGCTCGGATCCCGTCCGGCGTTGCTCTGCCCGTCTGTCAGCAGGACCTCCACCAGGATGGCATCAGATCTGCCATCGGCCAACAGCTCCTGGCGTGAGATCTGAAGTGCATCTCCAAATGCAGACTTCCCACCGGTCACCAAGTCGGCAATCGCCGTCTTGACCGTCAGCCTGCTTGAGGTGAGCGGAACAACGAGCTGCGCTCTCGTCGAGAAGGAAACGACACCGACCCGATCGTCATCTGAAAGCGAGTCGATCAGGTTGAAGGCGAATTCCTTCGCCGCAGCGATCTGCGCCGTCGCGGATGTGTCGATCACGAGGACACAATCGATGGGAAAACGCCCTGCGCGTCCGATACCTTGAACCGACAGATCCACCGCCGCCGTATCCGGCGATCCTGTGCCAGCGACGTAGATCTGCTGTGGATTGACCGACTGCTGCACCTGCAGGTACGTGCCATCAGCGAGCACCGGCACGGCGAACAGGGCAAGTACTATCAGCAAGACGGCGAGGGGTCGCCCCCTCGCCGCTACTCTATTCTGTCTCATTGTCAATCATCTCCTTTGTCTTGTGAGCGGCCAAAGCTACTTGCCGCACGGGGCGCAGGCAGCGCTGCCATCGCATGCTCCCTGCACCGATCCTGGAAGCGAATCACAGATGTTCGTGTTCGTCAGCCAGTAGGCGATGATCGTCTTTAGTGTCTCGTATCCGACCGTCTGTCCGCCAGTTCGCGGGACAACCTCGTCCTCCAGCCAGAATGCGATCGCACGCTGCACCTGCTGGAACGAGATCTTATCAGACAGGTTGATATCTATCGTATCGTTCTCCACATCCCAACGGGAGATGGCGACGATGACCGGAACGGAATCGCTGATCACGACCGTGCTATCTCCGGTCACAGTGGTATCCTGACACGGAAGAGCGGAGTCGACGATCCCCTGGATCTCGTCGCTGCTGACGTAGCAGGGATCACTGGCGCTCGTCTCGAAGGCCTGCGTCTGCGGTACCTCGACCTGATAGATGATGATCTTCATCGTTCCCGCAGGGATCTTGCTCGGGAAGACCCACTCCACCTTGGAGCGCTTGTAGATGAAGCCAGCGTTCTCGATCGGGGTGACCTTCCATCCGGTGGGCAGGTCTTCAGCCAGGCCAACTCCGTACAGGTCCTGGTCAGCACTGATCTCGACCTTGACGGTGAACGTGTTTCCAGCCGGGTTCCCATCGCTTCCGATGTAGTTCAGCAGGACGTTGTTGCACGGCACTGGTGTGGCGATCGTGCGCACGGCGTTGATGTTGGCCTGCGGCACGCTCGGGAGGTCGACGTCGACCGGAGTGCACGTATAGGCATAGGCCGAGATCTCCTTCATGTCCTCCAGCCCGATGCTCGCGCCCTGCGTCCACGGGACGTACTCGTCGTTCTGCCAGATCTCCAGCGCACGGTTCAGCTGATCAGATGCAATCTTCTGCGAAAGGCGCAGGTCGATCGTGTCCTCGCTGTCGTCACCAACTCGCGGTACGAGGTGAGCGATCGCCGTCTTCAACGGAAGTGCATCTGTTATCTCGACTGTCTTATCCCCTTCCACCGGTATCTCCAGGGCCGGCGTGCGGGCCTGGAATATCCCCGTGATGTCGAAGCAGACGGGGAGCGTTGTCGCTACCAGATTGCTGCTGTCGGGCACCGTCACCTCGTAGGAGATGACCTTGGTCGTCCCGGCCTTAATCTCATCGATGAATACCCACTGTACCGCCGCTCTCTTGAAGGCGGCACCAGCGTTCTCAAGGGGCTTGATCTTCCAGCCGACCGGCAGCTTCTCTTCCAGGCCGACACCGGCGAGGTCCATCTCCGGCTCAATGCGGACGACAACCTTAAACGTGCTTCCAGGAAGCGCAGCGACCGTGGATATGGTGCGCGTCACCTTGACCGCAAGATCCGATATCGCAAGCGAGATCGTCGCCCTCTGGGTCGCACCGTCCGAGTCAGTAGCCCGCAGGGTAACGCTCTTGCTGCCAGCTACGGCGTAGCTGTGAGTTACAACAGGGTCCGTTGTCGTCTGGTCGAACAGTCCGTCACCATCGAAATCCCATGCGTATTCAGTGATCGACCCGTCTGGATCGAACGTTGCACTGGCATCGAACGTGACCGGCTCGTTGATGTGCGGATTGGCCGGTGATGTCACGAATGAAACCTCGGGTGGTTCGTTCGGAGTTCCTCCGATCGTGATGGCATCGAGCAAGTTGAGGTCTACCTGCTGGGGAGAGGAAATATCCCCAGAGAGGAACTTCACCGCCGTGATGCCGGCCGTCCACTGTGGATTGAGAACGAGGGAGAACTCTCCACCGAGCGGCCCGAGGACCATCCCATCTGCCTTCCCATCGTCCCACGTCCAAGAGACCTTCCCCGTGGGGGGGGTAAGCTCCCACACCTCGCGGAAGTCCACCGTCCCATCGTCCTGCACAGTGAACCCAGCCGTCGGTGGAACGCCGGACAGTACCATAGTGGTCGCCCCGGCAATACCTCCCGTCCCGCTGAGAAGCACGAACAGGGAGACATCCCCGGTCGTCGTGTTCCGGTAAAGGAACATCACCGCTGTGTTCGTCTCTTCCAGGCCCGTGTTCGACTGGCTGTCAGTCAAATTGTAGAAATCACTAGCAGCCGTCGAGCCAGCAAGCGGAGTGATCTGCACCTTCTTTTCCCCTTGAGTAACTGTGTAGTACCCCGACTCTTGGGCAAGTACACTCGCCGGGAAGAGGAGGGTGCCGAGTACCAAGAGGAGGAAAAGGCCGTAAAGGCTGACCTTATACACCTTCATTGCTACCTCCTTTGTGCTCATCTTTTT
>JAGGSM010000049.1 GCA_021159105.1 Candidatus Bipolaricaulota bacterium | reverse complement strand
GAACCCCCAACCCCCGGTTCCGAAGACCGGTGCTCTATCCAGTTGAGCTACGGGCGCATGTGAAATCCGTGCATCTCAATGCTGCGTGATTCTCGTAGAGTCTGCTTGCTGCGATCTCCGATATCTGTGGAGTTCGGTCAGTCCTAGAACCCAATGAACCCAACAAACTCTATGAACTCCACGAACCTATTGAGCCTGCTTTCTGGGAGGAGCGACGGGACTCGAACCCGCGACCTCTGGGACCACAACCCAGCGCGCTAACCGGCTGCGCCACACTCCCCATTTTGATAGAGCCATCTACGCCCGGGAGGATTCGAACCTCCGGCCGACGGCTTAGAAGGCCGTTGCTCTGTCCACTGAGCTACGGGCGCATCTTCTCTCAAGAGCGGAAGACGGGGATCGAACCCGCATTACTGGCTTGGAAGGCCAGTGCTCTACCATTGAGCTACTCCCGCATCAAATCGGAGAGGCCGGATTCGAACCGGCGACCTCAGCGTCCCGAACGCTGCGCGCTGACCAAGCTGCGCCACTCTCCGATGACCCTTGTTAGTTCAGGGTCACAAAGTACGTCCTCCCATCGCGCACGATGGTGAACATCAATACAGCATTGTCATCCATATTTTGCACCATTGAGTTCCAATCGTCTACCGATTGCACCGGCTGACGGTTGATCTCACGGATGACATCGTCCTTCTCCAGTCCAGCCCAGTCAGCTCGGCTGCCCGGGTCTACGTCGATTATGACAACTCCACCCGGCGATTGCAATCCCAAGCGCTGGGCAGTGGCTGAGGATACTGATCCTACCGTGATTCCGAACTTCTTAACCGCGTTCGTTTCCTTGCCACCCGGGGTGTTTGCAGCCAGCTCGGCCTCGCTTGGTTTCTCAGCCAGGGTCACTTGCATCTGCATCGGCGCTTTGTCCCGCACGATATCGAGGGTGACGACACTCCCCACTGGTTTCATCGAGATCGCGCTGATCAACTCATCGGTCGATCCGACCGGTTCTCCGTTTACCTTGGTGATGACGTCTCCGGACTTGATTCCTGCCTGCTCAGCGGGGGATCCAGAGATGGTGTCGGATACGAGTACGCCCTTTCCCGCCTCAACGCCGAAAGTCTTCTCCATGCCCTTGGTGATGTCCTGAATGTAGACACCGAGGTAGGCGCGGGTGACCTTGCCCGTGGCAACGAGCTGGTCGAGGACATCCTTGACCGGGTTGATAGCGATGGCGAAGTTGATCCCCTCAACAGCGACTCCGCTTGAGGATTGTCGGGCGATCAGTGTGTTAATTCCCACGACCTGTCCTCGCGCGTTGACCAGCGGCCCACCGCTGTTTCCCGGATTGATCGCGGCGTCGGTCTGAATGAGGTTGTTGTAGTAGCCATTGCCGTCAGGCTTCTGCAGATCGCGTCCGACAGCACTGATGATCCCCATGGTCACGGTGTAGGACATTCCGACCGGGTTTCCGATGGCGATCGCCCAGTCGCCGATCTCCACCTTGGAGGAGTCACCGAGCGCAACGGTAGGAAGCTTGGAGGTATCTCCATCGAGCTTCAGCACGGCGATATCGAGCTCTTTGTCACTTCCGACTACCTCGGCATCCCACACCTCTCCGTCCGGCGCTGTGACGCGGATCGTGTCCGCGTTATCGATGACGTGCTCGTTCGTTATTATCAGCTTCTGGCCCGCATAATCGATGGCAAAACCTGAGCCAAGGGCCCGCCGCTGCTGCGTCTGCGGGCTCTGCGGCTCGCCGAAGAAGCGCCTGAAGAACGGGTCGTTGAACATATCGTTGAACGGATCGGTTACAGAGACCGTTGCCGTTACGTCCACTCGCACCACTGCAGGACTGGCCGCAGCAATCGCTGCCTTGATCGCAGCCTGCCCCGAATCGGTGATCGCCTGATTCACCGACTGATCCTGTGCTAGAACTGGGACTCCACCCATTGCCAAATTGCCTGTTGTGTCACGAAGCTGGGTGAGCGTTACGCCCGCGGCCACGATAAACGCAAACAGGACGCCGATTACCAAGATTCTCTTCCTATTCATTCTTTGTCCCTCCTTAAAGATTTATGTGAATACGCATTTGGAAAGCGATATGATTCTAGTGGAGGGGTGTGAAGATTGGATGAAGAATATGAGGACTGAGGGTGAAACTGAGCGCGGAGGCGTGCGGGCGATAGCGCTCCTCTCTGGAGGACTGGATAGCACGCTCGCCGCTGCAATTGTGAAGCGTGCGGGAATCGATGTGATTGGCCTCACGGTGAGGTTCTTCGTCAACGCTGACCCCGAACGTGAAGCTAAGATTGCATCGGGCGCGAGTGCACTTGGGATACCGCTTCGCACCATAGACCTCTCGCAAGAGCAGCTTGAGGTGATCAAACACCCCCACCACGGCTATGGCACGGCCGTGAACCCGTGTGTCGACTGCCGCATTCTGATGCTCAACGGTGCCCGGCGGGTGATGGAGGAGGAAGGGGCGCAATTCGTCATCACCGGCGAGGTGCTGGGCCAGCGGCCGATGTCCCAGCACAGAAGGGCGATGGATGTCGCTGCAGTCGAGAGTGGCTTAGGGGATCGCCTGCTGCGGCCGCTGTCGGCGAATCTGCTTCCTGATGCGCTTCCTGTGAAGGAGGGCTGGATCACGCGAGCGAACCTGTTCTCCATTTCCGGACGGAGCCGGCAGGAGCAGATGGCTCTTGCAAAGGAGCTTGGGATCGCCGACTACCCGCAATCTGCTGGAGGCTGCATCCTCACCGATAAGGTCTACGGCGCACGCCTGCGCGATGCGTTCGCGCACGTGGGAAGAGAGGCGATGGGTATCGATGAATTCATGATCCTGCGCCACGGCAGGCAGTTTCGTATCTCTAAGAGAGCGAAGGTGTTCATCGGGCGGGACGAAAAGGAGAACGCTGCTCTGGCTGAGTACATGAGCGGCCGCCACGGGATCGAGCCGCTGAGCGTCCCTGGCCCTCTCGCCCTCGTTGAGGGAGATCCATCAGAGGAGGAATTGATGCTCGCGGCGAGGCTTGTTGCCCGCTACTGCGATCACCAGGATGGCGTGCCGGTGGAGCTTGCGGTCACGCGCGATCGGATGACTAGAAAGATAGAAGTCCTCCCCTTGCCTTCAGATGATCCACGCCTGCCCGCTTGGCGGATCGAGCCTAGGCGATGAGGGCCAGCGCCTCCTGGCGCGATGCCTGATTGGTGCGGAATATCCCTCGTATCGCTGAGGTGACCATCTTTGTCCCCGGCTTCTTCACCCCGCGCAGCGTCATGCACAGGTGCGTAGCCTGGATGCGGACGAGGACGCCGTAGGGATCGAGGCGATCCATCAGCGCGTCGGCAAGCTGAGATGTGAGCCTCTCCTGTAACTGCGGGCGAGCCGCCGCGATGTCGAGAGCGCGCGCCAGCTTGCTTATGCCGACGATCCTGTTCCCTTTGGGGATGTATACGATGTCCGCCTCGCCGATGAACGGGAGGAAATGGTGCTCGCACAGTGAAAAGAACGGGATATCCTTGCTGACCACCATCTGGTCGTAGTTCTCGTCGAAGAGTACCTGCAGCACGTCAGAAGGATCCCGATCGATCTGGGCGAAGAACTCGCCGTACATCTCCGCCACGCGGCGTGGAGTGTTGGCGATCACTTCTTCGTTTAGCTTCCCCTCCCCGATCCCGCGCAGGATCAGCTCCATCCCCTGTTCGATCAGCTTCTTATCCATCCTCTCCCCCTCCAGCAAATAGCGGTACGAGCTCGAATCTGTCCACGTTGACCAGGCCGCGATCGGTCAGCTTGAGCACTGGGATCACCGGCAGGGCGAGAAATGATAGGGTCATGAACGGTGAGGGCAGGGAACAACCAAGACTCGTTGCTGCTTTCTTCAGATCTTCCCCCATCTTCGCTGCTTCGGGGAGGGCGAGGTCGGACATCAGCCCGGCGAGTGGAAGGGGCAGCTGTGCAAGGACCTTCCCATCGCGCACCACGACTTGTCCCCCGTCCATCTCAATGATCGCCCTTACTGCCGCTTCCATGTCAGAGTCGTTAGCGCCCACAACGATGATGTTGTGCGAGTCGTGCGCCACGCTCGATGCCAGCGCCCCATCCTTGAGCGAGAATCCGTGCACCAGGCCGAGACCAATGTTACCTGTGGCATGATGTCGTTCCACAACAGCGATCTTGATGATGTCGCGCTGCGTATCGCTTGCAACAAGTTCGTCCTTGACCCGCGGAACGGCGTGCATCTCTCCTGTTACCACCTGATCCCTCGCCACATCGATCACTCGCGCCTCTCCCTGTTGGGCAGGAATGGTAAAAGAGAGGGAGGCGCTACCAACATTGACGCTTCGGCGTACCTGCTGGTCGTTATATGTGGGAAGATCGACGATGGTCCGTCCCTTTTCTGCGACGAGCCTGCCGCTTGTGAAGACCCTGTCGACGTGCATCGATCGCAGGTCCGACAACACGACGAGATTCGCACGGTAACCGGGAGCGATCGCTCCGATATTTGTCAGTCCGTACGCCCTGGCAGTGTGGATGGTGGCGGAAGGGATCGCTAGCTCCGGGGGTACACCGCGGGTGATCGCCTCCCTGATGATCCCATCGATGTGCCCATCCTGCGTTAGTGTCTCAGGGTGGCAGTCATCGGTGCAGAAGTGGACGAACGGCGCTGTTGCCGGAGTGAGGAGCGGCAGCAATGCGTCGAGGTTCCTCGCGGTCGTTCCCTCGCGGATGAGAATGTGCATCCCTGCGCGCAGCTTCTCCTGCGCCTCGGCGAGGGTAGTGCATTCGTGATCCGTCTGTGGCCCGGAGATGACGTACGCCCACAGATCAGGGCCGGTCAGGCCAGGAGCGTGCCCATCGATCGGCCTACCGCGTGCGGCACGCAGCTTGGCGACCATATCGGGATCGAGGTTGATCACGCCGGGGTAATTCATCACCTCTCCCAATCCGAGGACCCGATCCCAACCGAGGATCTGCTCGATCTCACGAGGGCCGATCGAAGCGCCCGACGTCTCCAGATGTGTTGCCGGAACGCAGGATGGTGCCATGACATGTACATCGATCGGCAGATCCTTGCTCGCTTCCAACATATAGCGAATCCCGGGAAGGCCGAGAACGTTTGCGATCTCGTGCGGGTCGGCGATAACTGTAGTTGTCCCGTGCGGGAGGATCGCGCGTGCAAGCTCTATTGGAGAGAGCTGCGTGCTCTCGATGTGCATGTGCGCGTCGATCAACCCGGGAATGAGCCATGCTCCGGCAAGGTCGATCGTCTCCTTGGCTGAAGCAGCTCCGAATCCGGTTATCACACCGTCGCAGATCGCGACATTGCCTTCAAAGAAGAGCCCTGAGAAAACATCGAGAATGCGCGCGTTCTCAAGCAGCAGATCTGCCGGTTCGAGCCCGCGGGCGATCCTCACGTGTCGAGTGTCATTTCTCATGGCTGGAGAGCTTACCACCAACCGAGCCTTCAGCCAAGTCGCAGGCGTGATCAGGCTTCTTACACATGATCGTCGAGCGTTTGCGGCGGCGCAGGAACGGGCTTATCATGCTCTGGAGGGGGAACTAGTAATGGATGTTACAGATCACGAGGAGCTACTTGTTCGTCAGATAAGGCATGCTGATGCGAATTTTCATCTGCTGAAGGCTAACGGCGTGCGGTCGATCAATGTTATGGGCCCGGTTGGGTGCGGGAAGACGACGCTGATGGAGCGGTTGATCGAGCGCCTCATCACCTGCGGCCTGGTAGTAGGGGCGATTGCCACCGCCGCTACTGGCGATACCGATTTTCAACGGTTTCTAACGAGCGGTGCCATCTGTGCAAACATCAACACCGGCGGGAGCGGATACCTCGATGCGGTCTCCCTCAGCCGCGCCCTCTCGGATCTTGACCTTGCCGCGATCGATGTCCTGTTCATCGAGAACCTTCCTGGGATCATCTCCCCGGTCGATTACCCACTGGGAACGAGCGAAGAGATCGTCGTTCTTCCCCTCACTGCAGGAAGTGGCGTCGTGAGCAGCTATCCGCGCATATTCGCCCAGACGGATCTTCTTATCATCAACAAGATCGACCTGGCAAGTGTCCTCAGCACATCTCCAAAGACGATCGCGGCGGAATACGCCAGCGTGAACCTACAGGGAAGATCAATCCTCACTGATGCTCTCCGAGGAAACGGGATCAGCAAGTTGATCGAAACGCTCGGCTTCGATTGCGACGGGAAATGGTAGCGCAGTCGGCCTCCCAATCGGAGGGATATTGAAGAAGATACTGGTTGTCGACGACGAGCAAGAGATAGTTTCCTCTGTCTCCGATTACTTGCGAGAAGCGGGATATCGTCCCATTGCGGCGTTCGACGGAGAGAGCGCTCTCTCGGCGTTTGAGGCGGAGGGGCCGGAGCTGGTGATCCTCGATCTCGGCCTTCCTAACATGAGTGGGATCGATGTGGCGCGTGAGATCCGTCGCCATTCGCAAGTTCCGATCGTGATGCTCACCGCCCGCTCGCAGGAGATCGATCGCATCCTCGGCTTCGAGCTTGGAGCGGACGATTACGTCACCAAACCGTTCTCCCCTCGCGAACTTGTCCTGCGTGTGCAGGCTCTCCTGCGGCGCGTCTCGGGTCCAATTGTGGAAGCTCCAGTTCGTATCGGGGATCTCTTGATCGACCTCTCCGGGCGCGAGGTGAAGCGCGACGGAGAACTGGTCGACCTGACCCCGACCGAGTTCGACCTGCTCGCGTTCCTCGTCCGCCAACCGAACCGCGTCTTCACTCGATTGCAGCTTCTAAAGGAGGTGCAGGGCTATACAACACCTGCACTGGTGCGCAACATCGACAACCACATCATGAACCTGCGGCGAAAGATCGAACCCGATCCGAGCGCACCACGCATCATCAAGACGGTGTACGGAGTTGGGTACAAGCTTGTCCTTGATGGAGAAGTACGTTGATAAAGGGGATGTCTATTCGGTACAAGCTCTTCCTCGGGCTCGCTATCGCGGTTCTCGCTTCACTTGCAGCGGTGTATGTGGTGGCAACCCACTTCCTCCTCTCCGACGCAAAGGGGTTCATCGCCTCCGAGCATGCAACACAGATGGATGGAATAAAGAGCCAGCTCATCTCTTACTACTCCGAGCATTCGACCTGGGACGGAATCGAGACGATCTTTTCCTCCCCTGGCCAGAATCGAGGGGGGATGCACGGACAAGGGGGAGCGTTCCTCCTCACCGACCCCGAGGGGACGGTCAAATACGCTAGCTCTCCGGGGATGAATCGTCCCTCTCCCTCACCGCGGCTCCTCTCCGAGGGGATTCCGATCGTTGTAGCTGGGAACAAAGTTGGACTCTTGTTCACTGCCCCTCTCCTCGGGGAGTTTACCGACGTCGAAACCCGCCTCCTCTCCTCTGTGCGTCGCACGGTCGCCTACGCCGCGGTGATCAGTTTAGTGGTCGCTTTGCTGATCGGGATTGCGCTCGTGCGCCTCATCACCGCTCCATTTGTCCGCCTAATTTCCGCAACACAGGCGATCTCCGCTGGAGACCTCACCCGGCCTGTCCCTGGCGGAGGGACCGATGAGATCGGGCGACTCGCTCGCGTGCTCGATGAACTGCGCGTCGGGCTCGTCCGATCCGAGGAGGTGCGGAAGCGGATGCTCGCCGATGTGGCTCACGAGCTGCGTAACCCTCTCGCCGTTGTCAAGGCCAAGGTGGAGGCGATGCTCGATAAGATCCAGCCGGCAGACGAGGAGAACCTACTCAAGGTGAACGAGCGCCTCGAACACCTTGAAGGTCTTATCGACGAGCTGCAGGACATCGCCCTCGCCGAGGCCGACGAACTCCCGCTCGATCGCCGATCGCTCGACATCAACGAGTTTTTGAACGCTGTTGGGGATGATGCGCGCACTCTGTTCTCCGGGGAGAGCAAGGAGTTTCATCTCGATCTCCCACCCATACTGCCAGCGGTCTACGCCGATCCTCGCCGGCTGCATCAGATCGTGTGGAACCTATTATCAAACGCCATCCGCCACACCCGCCCAGAAGACGCGGTGACCCTTCGAGCCGAAGTCAGCGATGGAAAGATTCTGATTCAAGTATCGGACACCGGTGAGGGGATGTCGGATGATATCGCAGCGCATGTATTCGATCGCTTCTACAAGGAAAAGGGATCGAAGGGCCTCGGGCTAGGTCTGGCGATCACCAGAGCGCTCGTCGAGGCCCACGGGGGAAGAATCTGGGTGGAGAGCGCTATTTCCAAGGGAACAACCTTCTCCTTTACCCTCCCGCTTGCGCAGCCCGACCATCGTTCCTGACAACTTCCAGAAAAGTTATCCACGACCACTCCATACCAGCGGGTTATCTTTTGATCATCAAATCAAAAGGGAGTGGTTGACATGACCAGAACAAAGAGTTTGATCATCGGGATGTTGGTGCTGAGTCTTCTAGCATTTGGCATCGTGGCGATAGCGGCAAACGGATTCGGGAATGGCGGTTCGAGGGACCAAGCAGGAGCTGGGACCGGAACCTACATGCAGGAGCGTGACTCGGATGGAGATGGGATCATGAACTGTGATGACCCAGACTGGACGAGGCCGCTCGATGGAACTGGATACGGGGCGATGAGCGGAAACTGTGCCCACGACGGAACTGGCCGAGGCATGCACTATGGAATGGGAAACGGTGCTCATGATGGCTCCGGGCAAGGAGGCCAGCGTGGGTATGGAAACGGCGCGGGCAGTGGAACCTGCAGGGAAATGGAATAGATCACAAAGTAGGGGCGGGCTCGATGTCCGCCCCATTTTAGAAAAGGGAATTCGTATGTTCAAACTTTCCCCTTGGAACTGGCGGAGCACGATTTCGTTCTTGCTTCTGTTTTCGATGATCATCCTCTTCTTCTCCGGCGTATTCCTTTACGTCGCACCGATTGGGAGGATAGCCCACCAGACCGGCTGGCAGATCCTTGGATTTGATAAAGATGGATGGGAAGCTATTCACGACCTGTTTGGGTTCTTCTTTATCTTTCTTACTCTGGTGCATCTGTGGTTGAACCGCCGTGCGATCATCTGTTATCTACAAAACAGGGCTCGCACTGCTTTCAGGATGAAGAAGGAATTGATCACTGCTGGTATCATTACCGGGATGGTCTTTCTCGTCGCAGCCACGCGCATTCTTCCTATATGACGTATTTTCCTTAGCCTCACTCTGCAGCGTTCACCTGCTTCTTGACGCTGGCCGCCTGCGGTACTATGATCGTTGGGTAGCGTAATCTGAGAAAGCTGCTCGCTTCTCCTTGGGCAAGCGAGCGCTCGCCTTTCTCGCCAATGGCGTGAGAGTGAGGCCGTGTCCCGCGCCGATAAGGAGAACTGATGATCGGTACATTTGAGTATGTTCGCGTTGGTTCCATCAAAGAGGGGTGCGAGATCCTTGTTGCACAAGATAAAAGAGCGGTTGCCCTGGCGGGAGGCACTGACCTGCTCGTCAACATCCGCAATACAGGAAGATCTCCCGATCTGCTCGTTGATTTCAAACAAGTGGAGCAGATGAACGATCTTGTCACAGACAGCGATGCAGGCGTGAAGATCGGCGCGTGCGTTCCCTTGAACGTTATCGCCGACAACAGGCCGATTAATGAGCGCCATGGAGCTCTTGCCCAGGCGGCGCGCAGTATCGGCTCCTATCAAGTGCGAAACCGTGCCACGCTCGGCGGCAACATCGCCAACGCCTCCCCAGCTGCGGACACCGCCCCCGCCCTCCTCGTTCTCGGCGCCTCGGTGAACGTAGAAGGTAAGGATGGCTCAAGGGAGATTCCGATCGATGAGCTGTTCACCGGGGTGAAGAAGACATCTCTCAAACAGGGAGAGGTGATCACCGATATCGTCCTCCCCTCACTGGGATCACAGGTGCGCAGCGCGTTCATTAAGAAGCAACGCGTACGGGGGCACGACCTGGCGATAATCAACATGGCCGCATGTTACAGTCCCGATACTGGCATGTTGCGCGTAGCGATCGGAAGCTGCGCCGTCACCCCGATTCTCCTCCCGGAAGTCGCGGTATCGATGGATGAGCCGATCGATGAGCTCGTGAAGCGGCTTAACGTCGTCGCCCAGGACGCGATCAGCCCGATCGACGATATTCGTGCCTCGGCTGAGTACCGCCGCGGCCTCGTCCCGGTCCTGTTGCATGACCTCATTAGGTATGTTCTCTCTCCAGGGGGTGGTAGAAGATGAAGCTACACGAGATCACCATCACCGTGAACGGGACGCGGGAGAGCGTGAGCGTCCCTGCTGGGATGACCCTCCTCGAACTTCTGCGCGAGAAGCTCTACCTCACCGGGCCGAAGGAGGGGTGCGGCGCGGGTGAGTGCGGTGCTTGCACCGTCCTGCTCGACGGTCGACCGGTCACGTCATGCCTCGTCCTTGCGGTGGAGGCGGACGGAAAGGATGTGCGCACGATCGAAGGTGAGGCGACCGACGGACAGCTCTCGGCTCTCCAGCGGGCGTTCATCGACGCCGGAGCGATCCAGTGCGGCTTCTGCACCCCGGGGATGGTGATGTCCGCCCGCGCCCTCCTCGAACGCAACCCCCATCCGAGCGACGCGGAGATAACGGAGGCCATCTCGGGGAACCTCTGTCGCTGTACCGGGTACGAATCGATCATCGCCGCCGTGCGCCTGGCAGCGGAGAGGGGGGAGAAATGAGCGCTGGTAAGTATGTCGGACAGTCGGTCCCGCGCGAGGACGCTATCCCCAAGGTGACGGGGACGGCGATGTTCGTCCACGACATGTCCCTTCCTGGGATGCTGCACGCGGCGACGGTGAAGTCACCGCACGCCGCAGCGCGCATCGTGAGCATCGATGTCGAAGCCGCGCGAGAACTACGGGGAGTGCGTGCTGTTCTCACGGGAGACGATCTCGACTACCGCCTCGGCCTGTACGTGCAGGACAAGCTGATCCTCGCCCGCGGCCGTGTCCGCTACCAGGGTGAACCGGTTGTGGCGATAGCCGCCGACACCCTGGAGATCGCGCGCGCTGCCTGCGATCTGGTGAAGGTCGAATACGAGGTGCAAGATCCCGTCCTCGACCCGCGCGAGGCGATGGACCCGAGTGTCCCCCTCGTGCACCCCGATCTGCATACCTATTCCTACATGAAGGGGGTGTTCGCCCCCAAGCCGCACACGAACATCGCCCACCAGCAGAAGATCCGTAAAGGTAATGTCGAGGCGGGCTTCAGTGAAGCAGACGTCGTAATACAGGGACACTTCTACAACCCGCCTGCACCGCACGTCCCGCTCGAAACGCACGCGGTGATCGCCCACGCCCTTCCGGAGGATCACATGGAGATCTACACCTCCGCTCAGTCCCCCTACACGGTGCGTAACCTTCTCTGCCTCGGCTTCAACCTGCCGCACGCCAATGTGCGCGTACACGTGCCCTACGTCGGGGGCGGATTCGGAGGAAAGGCGGGGATCCAATTGGAACCGCTCGCCTACTGCCTGTCCAAGGCGGCCGGGGGAAGGCCGGTGAAGATTGTCGCGACTAGAGAAGAAGAGTTTGGCACGCTCCCCTCGCGACAAGGCTTGCACACCGACATCACCCTCGGCGTCACGCGCGAGGGGAAGATCAGCGCGCTCAAGGTGAAGTACGTATGGGACGCGGGTGCCTACGCCGACTACGGGGTGAACGTCGGGCGTGCCGGTGCCTACGCCGGTGCCGGACCGTACAACGTCCCCAACTGCCATATCGACTCGCTTGTTGTGTACACGAACAAGGTGTTTGGCACCGCCTATCGCGGCTTCGGGCACCTCGAGGTGATGTGGGGGGTGGAGCGCGCGATGGAGATCGCTGCCCACAA
>JAGGSM010000182.1 GCA_021159105.1 Candidatus Bipolaricaulota bacterium | reverse complement strand
CCAAGAAGAAAGGTATCAAGCAAGGAAAGGGTAGCTACATGCCCAAAGATATAAAAAAGATAGTAGATAAAAATGCCGATGCAATAAGAGCACTTAAACCTAATAATTAAAGGATAAACATGTCATTACTAGATGATATACTTGCATCCCAAGGAACCATCAGTGATGATGCTCCTGCTGCAGGTTCATACGATGAACAACTTGCTGCTGCAAATGAAGAAATATTTGCATTATCTAGCAGCAAATATGAAGATAAAGTTGCCAATGTTGAAGCAAAAGATGCAGAGAAGAGAGCCAAAATAGCTCCAAAACCACGTCACGGTACCCTAAATCCAGATGGTTCCGAGCGTCCCTTTAGTCAATTCCAAAACCTAGATAACGGATATACCAACTATCGTGGTAAGCCTATCCAGAACCACAACAAGATATATAACTCATACAATACAAAACAAATGCAAGACATAATGTCCAATGTATATAATCAACGAGTATATACTGATGATGAGACAGGTGAAAAGTATCAAATGCTTGGTTCTGATGGTGCGAGAACCCCCTATGATGGTGGAAGAACAGGATTCATTTATGGAGGAAATTCTAAAACAGATGAAGGTATTGACAAGTTTGGATACTCTGCCTTTGGAGTGAAAGAACGATATAGCCCTGGACTAGCTAAAAATGAAGATGGAACGCCTGTAACCATGCCTAACGGTGAACTATATGGATGGGAGTCAGGCAAAGAGGGAATCGATCAAAACAATGCTTATATGAATTGGGAACTTCCAGATGAACTTGCTAGACAATTTGAAGGTGTAATTCACGGAAATACTGGCAGTCTTGATGCTAGAGATATGTTTGATGATGGTTCTAAAGAGTCAGCATTAAGAAGACAACAACTTGGTTCCGGAGCATCTGAATACTATGATGATAAGAAGATGGCACTCTTTGGCAGAAAAGATAAAGATGGAAACTTTGTAGACACTCCTGCCGGAGGAGTATGGAATGCAGCATCCAACAAAGATGATGGCTGGCTAGGAGAGAATATTGATGTAATGCAAGCTGCAGCTACTGGTCTTGCTGCAGAAACTACACACATGGGCAACAAAATGGGGACCTGGTTTGAGAAGAGACTAGGAATGGAACCTGGGACAATCATGGATAGGTATGGAGAAGGAAATGAAGATTTCCTTGGTTCGGGGCGAAATGTAAAGGACTTCCTTGAATATGATGAGAAGGGAAACAAGAATAAAGGACATATGAATGCAAAAGATTTATTTGCTGGAGTAAGTCCTGAATTTAGAAATAGCTTTGCCACTGATATGAAGAAGGCGAATAAGGCTCTCGATGACGGGAACTACGTCGAATGGGCTAAGAATGCTGTACCTAACATTGGTTCTTTACTCGCAGAGTCAATACCTGAAATGGCAGCTATTATGGCTCCAGGTATGATTTTTGCTGTTATAGCTAAACGTGTAAATTCCTATTCTAATGAATATAAGCATAACAATGATGGAGAAGATCCTTCTGCAAAGCAAATGGCTGGAATGGCTGTATGGGAAACAGTGAACCTTTTTGCTGAGAAAATAGGTATGAAGCTTGGTGGTAAATATCTCAAAGACGCAATAATGAAAAAGACCAGAGACAAGCTGTGGAAGCGTGTAGGTCAAACCATTGGGGCTATTGCTGTTGGTACAGGTTTTGAAGGAGTTCAAGAGGGGTCTGAGTTTACATCTGAGAAGTATATGTCACAAGATCAATCTCCTGACAAAAAAAAGAGTGTACTTGAAATAGCTACATCAAATGAAGCCGACCAGGCTGTTGCTACTGGTTCATTACTTGGATTTAGTATGTCTACTGGTGGAACTGCTGCTGCTGGATTAGCTGCGGTACCTGGTAGAATCAAATCAAATCTTGATGATGCACAGGTACGAAACGATATAGCCAATATGTCTGAACCTGAATTTGAAATGCAGATAGAAGATATAGATGATACCATCAGTGCAACTAATGATGTAATAGTCAACCTTGATGCTTCTACTGCTGAACTTGAGACTATTGAGACTGCAGAAGATCTTGCAAATACAGAGGACGATAATGTTATAGCCATTAGAGAACATGAGACTAGAACCATCCTTAACTCCGACGAGTCTCTTGAGAGAGAAGAAGTTAAGGAAAATGCTTTAGCTATTATTGAGAATGTTATTATGGATCCAACATCAAAAGCAGAAGTTATTGTTAGACTTGAACTTGATGAAGAAGCTACTGACAAAGAAATCATAGAATCATTTGAAGAGAACTATTTGGACAATGTTCGCAATATACTCATGGATAGCGAAACAGGAGTAACATCAGCCGTAGCTGTATCAGAAGATGTAATTTTAGAAGAGAACAAAGATAAAATTGTAGAAAACACTAAAGAACGAACCAAGAAGATGATTGAGTTTGCGAAAAAACGCAAACAAGATGAAATCAAGGTTATGACTGACAACAAAACTAGAGCACAAGAAATAAGAAATGAAAATAAACCTGGTAAATCTTTTGAACGTAGTGACAAAGAAATTAAACGTGAGGATGTTGGTTCTAGTGAAATAGAAGCAAAAACCGGAATAGGTACTGCTCTAAAAGCTCTATATAGCGTTATACCTGGTTCACCAAGTAAACGTAAGGCCTTAAAGAGAGAAGTCCAAAATAAGCTCACTGGGTACTCTGATGCAGCTCTTAAGTCTTTCATAGAGGAAGAAACATCTAAAGAAGATGGTGATACTGTTTATTCAGATATGGCAAATGAAGTTCTTGATAGTAGAGTTGATACTCGAAACAGAGATAATACCGGTAGAGGTAAGACATCTACTGTAGACTATGATGTAAATAATGAGTATGATAAAGAGGAAGATTCTAAGTTTTCACTTGATCCTTCAAAGAAACAAGAGAACAGACAAAAGATAAGAAGACTTGTTACGCAAGAGAATATAGATAGTCAAGAGGAATTCGACAAGATTCACAGATATATTAATGAACTTGAGAACCATGGTACTCTTAATCAGAAGCAAGCAGATCTCTTAAGAAGAAGACTTGCTACAAACTCTGCAAATATAGAGCCTGGAGCCAAAGATGAATATGCTAGAAATAATGCTTTTGAAACCGCAGCAGAGATAAGAGAAGGTCTCAAGAAAGATAGAAAAGAACTTGCAAAAGTAGTTAAGGCTATGATGAATATCAAGTTAGATGCTGGTTCTACTGCTGAAGATGTTAGAGAATCAGAACAAGCTGTTGGAGAAATAAAAACATTTATAGATCAACGTGAAGCTGAATTAGCTGAGGTTGAAAAACTTAATCCATCTCAGAACCAACAATCTACTGAAGACACTGCTGAAGAGGAAGATGTCGAGGAAGAAGTAGAGACTGAAGATGAAGAGGAAACTGATGATGAGGAAGATGTTGAAGAAGATACAGAGGAAGAGACTGAAGAAGATATAGATGAGACTCAGGGAACTGGTGTAACTCCTCCTACTGTAGACAAATCAATAGATATAAATGGATATAGTGTATCTAAGGAACGTGGTACTGGTATAGAGAAATATCATATAAACAGTAACAAGGGACTTCCTGCAAACTATATTGCAGGATTTGACTCTTGGGCAGAAACAATGGAATGGCTCAATGATGCTCCTCCTAGTGAAGGGTATACAGAGGCAACTACTGAAGCAACTACTGAAACAGAAGCTATTTCTGAGGAAGAAGTTGTAAAGAAAGTTGATGAAGTCGCAGGGAAAGAAGACGCGACATCAACTCATGATTTAAAAGCGAATGGTATAATAGAAAACGATACTCAAGTTGAAGAGGTTTTGTCTCCAGATGAATTCTTCAAAAAATATGGAAACCCATTATGTTAAGGAACTTTAATGAATTGTATAATACCTAACGATATATTCAAAGATGTTGGAATTGCTAAAGTCAATCCAACAAGACAAACCAACAACAAGTCTATGCAATGGGACATAACTAAAGTTAGCAATCAAATGGTATATAATCTTTTTTTTGGTTCAGATCAAGCAGCTACACTTGATGAGGTCAGACACCTTATAGGCAATCCTGAAATATTTTTAAAGATAAAAGAATCAATCTTAAAATCAAAGAAGAGCAATAAGCTTCTTGAGGGAATGACAGCATCAGAAGATCCTGCGGTACAGAACCAAATGGGTAATGAAATAAAGTTTAGAGCTGTTACTTTTCATGAGATTGTTTCATCAATTGAAAATGAAGCAAATGTAGAAAGAAACATTGGAATCAAAGACGAAGATATATTAAATAGTCTCAAAGCGACTGATGGTTCCAGACTTATAAACTCTATTCCAGTTAAACAAACAATAGGCAGAATTCTTCTTAATCAACGCGGTGTACGTCTTATAGGTGAACCAGATGCTGTTGCAGCAGTTCATTCCAAAATAGGCGATATAGCAATAAGTAATTTAGAAAAAACTGGTCTTATTGTTAGACAGAAGGATAAAACCATACTTAATCCGGATTACAAAAAAGAAGACAAGACAAGTATGAAAAAACAAAATGTACTTGTTCTTAAAAAACGTGAAGTTATAAGAGTAAATAATGAAGCCCTTATGACAGATGATGAAGCAAAAGATCAAGAAAACAAGAACATTATAAACAAGGGTCTTGATTCTGGTAAGTATGAAGATACATATGAATTTGATGCAGCAGAAGAAACAATGAGTGTTGCAGCAGGATTGTCACGCTTAGTCATTCCAGTAAATACAAAGCCTCCTTTAAATGAAGGTGAAGTGGTAAGTGAAGAGAATGAGCCTCAAATCAAAGACTTGGGAAATGGTGACGAAGACAGTGCTGGTGTAGTGGAACAACACGAAAAGCTTCTTAAAACTCTCAGCAAAAAGAGACAAAGAATTAATCCTGTAATGAATACCTTTATGATGCACCTACACAATACACTGAAGGATCTTGAGGATATAAACAGTATAGATCCGGAAGTCACACTTAAAAAGCTTTATGCTGCGGCAGGAATAACAAACAAAAATGATCAAGAAGCTATCTTTGGAACTTTTGTAGGATCAACGGATGACAATTTTAAGAGTGAAATAGGACGCTCTATATCAAGAGAGAACCCTATGCTTCAATTAATCATGTATTATCCTGAGTTGGTAAGTCAAGCAGGTAATTCAAAAGATTTTTATCATCATATTGGTATCTACAGAACCACCCGTATGGAGTATTTGTCTACATTTTTAAATGAACAGATGGATAAGTATTTTGCCAGAGCGTTGGTTCAAGGACATCCCGTTACATTTAATGCCAATACTGCATTAGGTCAGTCATTATCAAATCAGATGCTTCGTTCTATTATAGATGAATCTGGTCTTGATATAAGACAAATACAAGAAGTTGGATTTGATCCTGCTCTTGATACTCTTATTGAACAGTATGAAGAGACCTTCAAGGGAAAAACAAAAGATGCAACAAGACAAACATTGTTTATAAAGAATCTTGCATCTGGATATCTTGGAAGAGATATGAAGAAGAATTTTGATTCTAAAGTTATGACTACTATAGATATTCTTGGTGCATTATCTGATATAAGAAAAGCACAAAAGAATGGAGGTAAACTTACAACAGCATACAGAACCAAACTAGATGCTGCAGCATCAGGTATTATGCTTTCATTCATGCAAAATGCAGGAAAGGATAAGGATATTGCTGGGAAAAACTCAGCGATGTCTTTACTTACTGAACTTGGATATACAAAAGATCAAATAGGAAAAGATCCTATATTGAAAGATGCATATCATATCCTTCTTCGTGGTCTCAGAAGATTATCTGAAGATCAATTAGCAGATGACAAAGGTACTTTCAAGTTAATGGAAGATCTTGCTAATCTTGGAATCTTTGGAGACAATGCAGAGAAGGCTATGCGTAATCTTGCTAAGCCAATGACAATGATTACTAATTATCAAGCTGGAGAGAACACTGCTATAGCTGGTACATCTGCAGAGCTTAGGGAATCGGTTATATCACATCTTGTTGGTTCTGGAACCACCGAAGAATCTGTAAAGTTCATAAAGAAAAAGATAAGAGATGTTGTTGAAAAAGATGAAGCTGCTATAAGCAAATATGGTAAAGACTTCTATGAAAAGAAGATAGCCAATAAAACATCAACTCAAATTGTAAACATTGAAGGAATAAATGAAATTATAGAATCTTTCTTTGCTGAGAATTTATCCAATACAATGAGAGAAGTAATTGAAAATGAGATGAGTGGTGCAACATCGAGACCTAAAGAGAGAATAGGAAAGGCGTATAAACTTAGTTCTGATATATATATGAATGAATCAAAAAATGATAAAATCAGTCAGAAGAACTTACCTCAATTAGGTGTTCTTCCTGCTATGACATGGAATTATATAGTGAATTCTGCTCTTGGTGGTAATACCGAAATGCTTTATGCCAAGAATACATATGAAGCTTTTATGAATGCTGACATAGTTAAAATGACAGATCCTCAATTCGATAAATACATTAAAGATTTTGGAAAGTTTCATTTTGAGATACTTCAGAAGTACAAGATGCCATTGACTTCAAGAAGACAAGTACTTGCAAAAAAGAATGGAGTAGATGTAGTGTATCTCACAGAGGTTCCTAACAGCTTAACTGCTTCAGTCAATACAATCCATGGGTTGGATGCTGCAATCTTCTTTAAGAGTCACGAGGATACCTTAGCTGAGCTAGATGACATAATTGCAAAAGGAGAATACAATGGAGAAACACTTACTAAAGATGAAATAAAAGGATTTAAGACTGCATCATATAATGCATCAGGAATGATTCATGATGCAAACAATGCAGATCCATATTACAATCTTGTATATGCAAGTCACTATACAAAGAATTCTGTTGAGCTTTCTAAGAGTTATGACATTGAAGAACAATTAGCAATGACATATATATCTAATTATCAGTTTGGTGGTAATTTTTCCAACAAAAAAGCAAAAGAATTATTGATTGAAGCAAGAGAAAATAGAATTAAAAAGCAAGAAGCATTAGAAGATATAGCTGATAGTTATAAATTCTTTGGATTTAAGGATTCATCTCCGACAACAAAGCTAAAGAGTGATGGTTCTGGAACCACCTCTTCTTCTGAGTCAAACAAAGGATATACTCCTGAGAAAGCAGATAAGTTTCTTACTACAAAAGAAGGAAAAGCAGATCTTGCTTTATCTGAAAAAGAAAATGGTAAGTATGATAGACATGAGCATACATTTGAAAAAGAACCATATGATGCTCCTCCTAGATTTGAAGGTGATGAGGATTCATCAGGTAATATAAGTGAAGAAGATCAGGTTAAAAATTTAAAGAATGAGACTACAGCATATAAGAACTTGATAAATTCTGGTGATATATACTGGAAGTATGACCTTGAAACTTCATTCAGTACGGAAAATAATCCTCTCAATGAACCAACTATTCTTGAATTCTATGCAGAAGAATATACAGGTGGACAACCAACAGGTAGAGTAATTAAAGAAAAATTTCTACCTGAATTTCCTGAACAATATGATGCTGCGATATTAGATGAAGACAAAGGACTTATGCCATATAGTTACTTCAGAGATGGAGTCTCTCATTTTATAGAGGAGAAAAATGGAGCTCTTACCTTCACAAGAGAAGGATATGATGCTTGGTTGGAAAATATAGCTACTCAATTGCCTAATGATATTGGAAATATGGTTGCTTATAATGGTGCTAAATTTGATCATCCTTTCTTAGCGAAAGAACTTAGTAGTATTGGAGTAGAAACGAATAAATTTTTCGGATACGATTCCATGCTTGTCAGCAATGATGCAAACTGGAACAATAAAGACATTCCAAACAGAAAACTGAAAACAGTATTTGATGGAGTGTCTACTGATCAGGAAAAGGCTAAGGCAAAGAAGCTTGGTAAAGCTCACTCTGCAGAAGTTGATATCTTCATGATGAACGTAGTTGAAACAGATGCACTCAATTCTACAGAGAAGAGAGATAATGGTTCTAAACTTTACAATGATGACGGAGTTATAGATGAGTCTGTTGAGAGAAGTACTCATGGAGAAGTACTTGCCAAATTTGATCAATTAATTGAAGCAAGACCTGAACTTGAACAATATATAGAAGATAGAGGCATGGGCAATTTTGACACAGACAACAAGTCTTCATATAATACAGAAGATGATATTGTTTATCTTACAGACAATGCAGGATTAACCATAGATGAAATAGCTACACAAATTGTACATGAAATAGCTCACCAGAAATCAGTAGGATTTATTGGAGCTTTTTCAAACGATCCTGATGTTTTATATGTCAAAAATAATATGTCTAAAATAAAAGATCGAAGACTTGAAATATTTGCTGGGATAAAAGATAAAGCAATAAAGAAAAGATTAGATTCTAAAGTGTTTAATGAAAAAAATCCTACTAGAGCCTTGCTTGAATTTGTTGCTATTTTAGAAGCAGAACCAGAAGTTAGAGAAGCTCTTAAGAATGGTATTGATAATAAGACATTGCTGGGGAAAATTTATAGACTTCTTAAAAAGTTTTCAGATTTTATACTTAGAAATGACACTGAGGTAGATTTTGACAATGTTATGAAATCTATTAGATCTATAATGGAACAAGGTCATGATCTTAATATGCGTGATCCAGATACTGCAACAATAGGAAGAAACAAGATTGCAGAAGATCTTGATAGCACTGTTCTTGATAAGAGTTCCCTTGCATACGATGCTGTTGATGCCAGAAATGATCTCTTGTCTACAAGTAAATATAGAAAAAAAGTAAGAAAAAAGACTGCTGTTGATACTGTTATTGAAAAAGGATGGAGAGAAATTAATCAAGCTGCAGGTATATATACAAATCAACTTCTATTGAATATGTTGGTTCCGAATTCTGAATATTATGGAGGCATGGCTCATAAAAAACTTATGAGAAAGTCCGATGTTTATAAGAAGACGGTACTTGCTTTGACAGATATATGGACTGTAAGTGAACCTATGGCATCAATGAAGGGATATGTTGATAGAGCAAGAGTAGGTGATCTTTATGCATTAAATATCATGGAGAAGCTTCAAATGGAAGCTGAGCAGGAGATGGCTACATTTGAAACAGAGACTATTGCCAAGATCAAAAGACTTATTAAGAACTCAAGATACGAAGATAAGAAAGGTAAAGAACATAAACTTTCTGATTTGGATATAAAGAATATGGGTAAAGCAACAGCTTATGCTCCAATTTTCCACCTTATTAATGAACATGGTGATCTTAATAGAATTAAAAAAAGTGCTGATCCTGAAGTAGAAATAGCAACGATGATTGAAGAACTTAAAGTTAAAGCAGTGATGGGATATTCTACTTTATCTGATGATACTATATTGAAGATAGAGGCACTAGGGATGGTTCTAGCTAAGAAAGCAACAGTCAGTAAAGGTTCAGCATACAATATTGAACAAATGGATTTTACTGAAGATCTTGCAAAAGAAACTGCTGAACGTTTGGTTGCTTTATATGCTTTACTACATACTGACAATGTTGGAAAAACTATGACCATTATGGCCCAGAACCAAGATATGGCATCAGAGATAGAAAGACTATCCAATGGTCTCAAAGCAATTGCTGATCAAACCTTGGCTAACTCAAATGACAGAAAAACTTTTAGAGAAAATATGGTTGGAGATGTATTTTCTGAGGCAAAAGAATTTAGAGCTATTGACGCCAGGTCTCTTCGTTCAAATGAATTTTCTCATAAGAATGGATGGAAAGTAATTCGAGAACCAAGTGGTAATGAATATGGTATAGCTTATAGAGACAGAACTAGAATAACAAATCAAAGTGGAGCAGGTATTACTGAAAACTTTAAATATTATGACATCGTAGTTGGTAAAGATATACAAAATGGTAAGGCTGAAAATGTTGTAAAAGTTTCAAATGAAACAAATGAACCATATCATAAACTAGTTCTTACGCAAGAAGAATTAGATTCAATGGGTTCAACTATTGATCATCCTGCTGATATGCTGGCGAGATCTTATGCTCAAATGCTTATGGTCAAACAGACTCAGGCAGCACGTAACTTTATTGTCTATGGGGATAAAATTAAGAAACTTAATACTGATCAGCAAGCAGCTAAATTGAATAAGAAAATACGAAAGATGGAAGCAAAAGATCATCCGTGGTTTGTATCTATTCCTGACGGATCTACTGTCGCTGACTTTTTAGATAAACATCCAAACATCAAAGCTCTATATAAAGAGCCTGAACAATTAAGTCGTATAAATGGATTTAATGAACATATAGATCTTGTTAGAAAAGATATGCATGATATGATAGTTGGATATGAAGATCCTGCTTTTGCTAATGACAGTACTCCTCAAAAAATGTTTTATGTCCTTCGTAAGACAGTTGTATTGGTTAAACAGGCTTGGGTTATTCTTTCTCCGGAAAAAATAGCTTCTGATATTGCATCTAATCAGATTATTCTTGCAGGATATGGTGTTCCAATTGGTTCTATAATGGTCAATCAGGCTAGAGCAATTGGATTATCTGCTGAGATGAGTGAATTAAGATCCAAATATGTTATGACAACTTTTGAAATGCATGCAGAAATTGATTCTGATAAGAAAGATAGACTTAAATTAAAACTTAAAATAATAGAGAAAAATATTGAGAAACATCCTATGGCTGCGATGGTACAAAATGGAATGATGCAGTCAGTATCAACAGATATATTATTGAAAGATAGATCTGTTGTTTCTGGATTACAAGAAGATATTGAAAAGATATTAAATTTTGGGCTGCATAAATCTGGAGGAGTTAAACCTAATAACATATCTAAAGCTATTATGGTTCTTGCTAATTCTGGATGGAGTGTTGATGATGCCATAAAAGGTATTGGTCAAAGTTTACAGTCAGCAAGCAAGTGGAGTGAATTTGGAGGAAGAGTAGGAGATCAGTTTGTAAATTCTGCTAAGAGAGTTAAGCAGAAAAAGAAAGATAAAGATACTGCTAAATTTCTATCTGAATTTCTTGGAGCTCCTGATTCAGAAGTATTAAGAATGGGTTCTTATTTAGTACAAATGGCAGATATTGCTGCGAGATATACATTATATACTCACTTGAAAAATAATAATAATAAAATAGATGTTCGTCGCAAAAAAAGAACTCGTAAAATGAATGAAGAGGAAATAGTACTTACTGTTATGGAGGCATTTGTAGATTACAAAGTTAATATGCCAAAAGAAGTTAAGTATTTAAGTGATCATGGTATTTTATTATTTCCATCATTTTGGATGAGAATACAAAAAATAATATATTCTATTTCTAAAAATAATCCATTAAAGGTTGGTACAGGATTAATACTTGCTGAGGCTCTTGACCTACATATTGCTTCATATTATGATAGTAATATATTCTCTAAGTTCGGAGAGATCTTTAATGCTCCTCCTCCGATAACTGATCCTTGGGATATTGTAATTCCCACAGCATTATATGAGCAAGCAAGTTTTGGCGTAATATCTTTCTAACAGCCACCTGTGGTGGTTCTAGGGAAAGATAGACAGCCTGGTTTTACCCAGGCAATTGTCATTTCCTACGTCTTTTTTTATTTCTTGGTTTTTTTTCAAGTTCTCTCATTATTAAGATAATCATTGCTACACCAAGTATAAATAAGGCAATAGGAGCCAACAGAGTTCCTAGTGTTGCCATAAACACCACTAACCCTACAGCAAAAGCAAATAATGCTATTGCTGTCATAATCTCTGTTACATTTTTCATAACTTACTTCTTGTCAAGTTCTATAAGACTTCTA
Organism: Candidatus Bipolaricaulota bacterium; assembly: GCA_021159105.1. Lineage (GTDB taxonomy): Bacteria > Bipolaricaulota > Bipolaricaulia > UBA7950 > UBA9294 > M55B144. The sequence goes on along the minus strand of JAGGSM010000182.1, from coordinate 40 downwards.
CGAAGTTCTGGTGTAGCATTCTTGATTTCTCCAAGTGCTT
>JAGGSM010000184.1 GCA_021159105.1 Candidatus Bipolaricaulota bacterium | reverse complement strand
AGGCCGGCTCCGAACTGGCGGTCCGTTCCGCTTCCTCCCAGATCGACGCTCGTCTTCTCCATCAGCGCCACTGCCTTCTGTGGCGTAATCCCAGGATGGGACGAGAGTATGAGGGCGAGGGTGCCGGAAACGTGCGGTGCGGCAAAGGATGTGCCTGAACTTGTCCCGGCGTAGCCACCAGGAAATATCGATGTAACCTTCTCGCCCGGGGCAGCGATCGAGACCTCGGAACCATAGTTGCTGAAGGAGGCCAGATGATCGCTTTGATCCGTAGCGGATACAGCCAGAACGCTCGAGTACCTACCAGGGTAGCTCACTTGTGACTTGCCGTCGTTTCCTGTGATGCCAACGACGATCACGCCGTGCTTGGCCGCTCGCTGCAACGCTTGCTCGAGGATGAGTGGCGGCTTGCCGTTGGCGTAGATGCTCATGTTGATGATGTCAGCGCCGTTGTCGACCGCGTAATCGATTGCAGCGGCGTACTTCTTCCAATCGGAGCCATAGAACAGGTTCTTCGAATCGAGGAGGCGCAGGTCCATGATCCTCACCCCGGGGGCGACACCGGCAGCCTTGCCCTTGCCGGGCTGAGCAGCGATGATCCCAGCGACGAACGTCCCGTGCCAGTGTATCTTGGAACCGCTGAGCGAGCTGTTGTCGTTATCGCGGAAATCCCAGCCGTGGACGTCATCTACGTAGCCGTTGTGGTCATCGTCGATTCCGTTTCCTGGGATCTCTTTAGGATTTGTCCAGATCTTCCCCTGCAGCTGTGGCGCTGTTGTATCGATCCCCGAGTCGATCACGGCAACAACAACGTCTTGCGATCCGGTTGTACGCGTCCAAGCCTGCGGCGCTTGTATCCGCTCGATCCCCCACGAGAGGGAATTGGGACTGGCCGGCATTATCGATCCAGTTGTTCCGGCCCCACCGGCGACAATCGGCCCCTGCGATCCGCTCATCAGGAGCACGAAAAGTGATAGGGCTATGATTCCTGCTATTGCTAATCTGTTCGTAGTGTTCATCTTCGGCAACCCGGCTGCCCTCATGGGGCCCGTGGCTTTGCGTCACCTCCTCGCGAAGGGTTTGCCTTTTCGGATTGATTACAATATTCAACCCTTGTAACTAGTTCTAACCATCATATTGATTATACCTTTTTTCTCGTGTTCTTAGACAATAGTCGTTGCTAAGCTCGATCTAGACCGATAAACTACGGCCATCAGGAGGGAAGATCAGATGGAACATGATGTGGCAATAATCGGAGGAGGGCCTGGGGGATACGTCGCTGCGATTCGCATGGCGCAGCTCGACATGCACGTTGCGCTGATCGAGGAGCGCGATCTGGGAGGTGTCTGTCTCAATCGTGGCTGCATCCCTACCAAGGCGCTGTACTCGGCGGTAAAGCTGATCGAACGGGCGCAGGGTGCACGCTCGATGGGAATCACCTTCGATCCCCCTGAGATCGACCTGACCGCGCTTGCCATGTGGAAGGACGGTGTTGTAGCGCGCTTGGTGAACGGCGTGGCCAAGCTCCTCAACGCGAACAAGGTAAGCGTGATCCATGCCCACGGGACGATCGCTTCGCCAGGGAGGATTTCGCTCTCCACCGGCGAGACGGTGGAGGCGAAGAACGCAGTGATTGCCACCGGATCATCGCCGATCGCGATCCCCGGCTTCAGCTTTGAGCATCCACGCATCTGGTCATCCGACGATGCACTTGCCCTCACAGAGATCCCGGATAGGTTGGTCGTCATCGGCGGCGGGGTGATTGGCCTGGAGATCGCCACCATCTACAATCGGCTCGGAAGCGCGGTGACTATCCTGGAGATGATGCCAGAGATTCTGCCGGGGATCGATCTCGATCGTCGCACCATCGCCACGCTGAAGCGCGCGCTCAAAACGCAGGGCATCACCATCCGTACTGACACCGTTGCGTCTTCGCTCGAAGAGGCAGCGGACGGAGCGCTCGTTCACACGAAAGGCGATGAGGCGATCCCCGCCGATCGAGTCCTCCTCGCAGTTGGTAGACGGCCGAATTCCTCTGGAATCGGCCTGGAGAAGATCGGGGTAGAGCCTGATCGGCGGGGCTTCATTCAGGTCGATGAGAACCTGCGTACGAGTGCAGAAAGCGTATATGCGATCGGTGATGTCATTGCTGGGCCGATGCTCGCGCACAGGGCGTCGAACGACGCGCTCGTGCTGGCAGAACACCTTGCCGGGAACACATCGCATGGCGGGAGGGACCGCGTCATCCCGCAGGCGATCTTCACCGATCCTGAGATCGCGTCCGTAGGCATGTCCGAAACGAGCGCCAGGCAGAACGGGATCGATGTGATGGCTGGGCGCTTTCCCTTTGCCGCATTGGGCAAGGCACTGGGGATGAACGAGCCAGACGGCTTCTTCCAGGTGATAGCTGAGACAAAGACGCATCGTCTTATCGGAACGCAGATCATCGGAACCGACGCCTCGTCCCTCATCGCCGAGGCAGCCCTTGCTGTGCAGCACGGCCTAACACTGGAGGCGATCGCCGACAGCGTGCACGCCCACCCGACACTCCCGGAAGGGATGAAGGAAGCAGCCGAAGCAGCCCTGGGAAGAGCGATCCACGCGATCAACAGGTGAGCGCGCATCAGGCTGCACATCAAGGCGCGGCCTCATCCGCCTGTCGCGAGAAAGCCTTTGGCTCACGTTCCTCTGTGAGAACGCCGTTTCGTTCCTAGTTCGCCTCTGCGTGCTTCTGCCGTTCTCTTCCCCTGCGGATGGCGAAGAGCTCATCTTTACAACGCGTGCGTGCGTGTGCTATCATCAGGAACGTTAGAGGAGGGATACCATGCGTAAGGCGAAGGTTGGAATTGTATTTGCTGCGTTCTTGATGCTCATTTCGCTCATCGTGCTATCAGGTCCTGTCCTGACGATATACTCTCAGGGGATCGCCTGTGTGCAGGACAGCTTCACGCTGAGCTTGGCGGGAGGGGTGAGCGATGTAGAGGTGCCGGTCCCGGCCAGCATCATCCCCGAATCGGCGCTTGTTTCGTCCGTTGCGACGGTATTGTCGCAGTCGTTTGCCTACACGAACACTGCCGACCTGCTGTCAGCCGCTGTTGGCAGGAAGGTTGAGGTGATGACCTCGAACGGGATCTATCGCGGGACGCTCCTTGCATACAACGCTGACACGATAACGATGATCGACTCATCCGGGACGATCCGCACCATTGCAAACCCGCAACAGGTGAGCCTCGGGGATCAGGGAGTGTTCGCTCTTGATCCGATGCTCAAACTGAAGGTGCGATCGAGTGCAGCGGGGGATGTCCCGGCCACGATCTCGTATTTGACGCGCGATCTCTCCTGGGATGGTAGCTACATTTGCATCCTCGATGAGGACAGATCGACAATCTCCCTCAACGGGCAGATCACGCTGCGCAACCAGTGTGGCTACGACTTCACAGGGGCGACGGTTCGCTTCGTCGCTGGTGACGTGAATCAGGTGGCCCCCAAGTACTACGACACCATGCGCGCTGCGCCAGCACCGATGGCTATGGAGACGGGGGCGAGCGAGCAGTCAGCCTTCGAGTATCACCTCTACACCTTGCCGGGGACGATTGATCTGGCGAGCGGAGATTCCCTTGTCGTCCCCTACACGGAAGGAAGCGATATCAGCGTGAACAAGACCTACCTCTACGATGGGGCGAATGGCTCCGGCGTGCAGGTGAAGATCTCGTTTGAGAACAGCGAGGATGAAGGACTGGGCATCCCCCTTCCTGCGGGGACGGTGCGTCTGTTCGGAAAGGCCGACGGTGCACTTCTGTTCCTGGGGGAGGATGCGATTGGGCACACGGCGAAGGATGAGACTGTGAACCTGACGGTGGGGAGCGCCTTCGACATTGTTGGGGAAAGGACGCAGCTCTCGCGAGTGAAGATTGCCACGTCCACCTACCGCGAGACGTACAGCATCATATTGCGCAACCACAAGGATGAAGACGTAAGCATAACTGTCCGCGAGCACCCAAATGGGACGTGGAACATAGTATCTTCCTCGCAGGCCTACGAGAAGATCGATTCGAACACGATAGACTTCACGCTCAGCGTGCCAGCGGGCGGGAAGAGCGAGGTGGAATACACTGTTGAGTACTATTACTGAAGCGCTGAGCGACGAGGAGATGCTCGCCCGCTACAAGCTGGCGGTCGAGCGGGCGATCCCCCACGTCCCGGTGAAGAACGGGGTGGTGGAGATCGACTCGATATGGGTGGAGACCTCCATCCCCTACACCCTCCTGCGGGAGATACTGGCGCGCGACGACCTCGTCCTGCCGGAGAACGTTCAGCGGATAAACACTACATCGCGTGTGCGTACAGGAGAACAACGTGGAAAGAAGAAGAGGAAGCCAAGAAGACGCAGGAAGAATAAAGTTCGGAACTGACGGGTGGCGGGCAGTTATCGCGGATGGTTTTACGTTCGACAACGTGGCACGCGTGGCTGAAGCGACGGCCAAGTTTATCCTTTCCGCGGACCGGAAGAAGCTGGATATCTACACGGATTGGGGCTCCCCCTACCGGCCGGCGGCGGACGGGGTGGTCGTCGGTTACGACATGCGCTTCCTATCACCAGAGTTTGCACACTACTTTGCTCGCGTGCTGCACGATTCCGGAATTCCGGTAACGATCAGCGACGCGCCGGTGACCACCCCAGCGGTCTCCTACGCGGTCGTGCAGCGCAATGCAGCGGCGGGGATCATGTTTACTGCAAGCCACAATCCACCAATCTATAACGGCATCAAGTACAAGGCCGAATACGGTGGTTCCGCCCCCAGCGAAGTGACCGATGAGGTGGAAAAGCATCTGACAAACGCGGTCCCCACACCACGCTGTCCGGACGGGGCGATCGAGAGGATCGATATGAAGACGCCCTTCCTGGAGAAGGTGCGCACGTTGATCGACCCAGCTCGTCTCACCGCTTCGCCGGTGCACGTGGTGATCGACTCCATGTACGGCTCGGCACAAGGGTATGTGTCGCAGCTCCTGCACGAGTACGGTGTATCCTACACCCAGATCCGCGGGAGGCACGACCCGCTGTTCGGAGGGAAGAAGCCGGAGCCGCTGGAGGAGAACCTCGTCCCACTACGCGCGGTTATCGCCGCCCTGCACAAGAGAAAGAAAGGAAACATGATCGGCGTAGTCACCGACGGCGACGGCGACCGCATATCGGCAATGGACGAGAAAGGCGGATTTATCGATGCTCACCGCACCTTCGCCCTCATATTCCGCTACCTCGTCGAACAGCGAGGCCTGCGCGGGTCGGTTATCACCGCGTTCAACTTGACCGACATGGTGCATGACATGTGTGAGGATTACGGCCTGACGCAGATCGTCGTACCGATCGGATTTAAGCACCACTGCGAACAGATCCTGAAACGAGGTGACGTCTTGATCGCTGGTGAAGAGAGCGGAAGCATCGCCATCCAGGGGCACATCCCCGAGCGTGACGGCGTCCTTCACTCCGTGCTCCTCTCGGAGATTGTGGCTAGCGCCAACAAACCGGCGAGCGAACTGGTACAATCGCTGTTCGATAAATACGGCCCACGCTTCTATCATCGCCGCGATATCGAGGTAGAAGGACGCCTAGAGGTAGTCTCCAAACTGAAGGAAAACCCGCCAGAGACGTTCGCCGGACGGAGGGTGACGAAGGTGGAGACGCTCGACGGTGTAAAGCTGCGCTTCAAGGACGGCTGGCTCCTGTTCCGCGCCTCGGGTACGGAGCCGATCCTGCGGCTGTACAGCGAGATGCGCACGATGAAAGATGTCCATGAACTATTGGCGGAGGCGGAACGATTGGCGAGAGGAGAGCTTAGGCTATGGTAGAAGAGAGGGCAGAGCGGTACGATTTTAAGGAGATTGAGGAGCGCTGGCGCGACTTCTGGGGTGAGCGCGGATTCTTCCGCGCACCCACAAGTGATATCGAGAAGAAGTTCTACTACCTGAACATGTTCCCCTACCCATCGGGGTCGTTGCATGTGGGGCACGGGAGAAACTACATCATCGGCGATGTCGTCACCCGCTTCTACCTGATGCGCGGGTACAACATCTTAAACCCGATGGGTTGGGACGCGTTCGGCCTGCCGGCGGAGAACGCGGCTATCGAACGTGGAATCCATCCGCGCGATTGGACGCTTGACAACATAGCTAACGCCAAGGAGCAGTTCCGCGCCTGGGGAATCGAGTACGATTGGGATCGCGAGATAACAACGTGCCTCCCCGACTACTACAAGTGGACACAGTGGCTCTTCCTAAAACTGTACGAGCATGGCCTGGCCTACAAGAAGAAGGCAACGGTAAACTACTGCCCCACCTGCGACACCGTCCTTGCTAACGAGCAGGTCGTGGGTGGCGTGTGCGAGCGCTGCGGCACCCCGCCCGAGCAGAAGACGCTGGAACAGTGGTTCTTCAAGATCACCGACTACGCCGACCGCCTCCTCGATGACCTGAAAACACTCGATGGCTGGCCGGAGAACGTGAAGAAGATGCAGGAGAACTGGATCGGCAGGAGCGTGGGCGCCGAGGTCACCTTTCACACGCAGGATGGTGAAGAGATCGTCGTCTTCACGACGAGGCCCGACACCCTGTGGGGGGCGACGTTCATGGTCCTCGCTCCGGAGCACCCGCTCGTCGATAGGCTGACGACACCGGAGCAAAGAGCGGATGTGGACGCCTACCGCGCGCAGGCGGCCAAGCAGACGGCGGTGGAGAGGACGTCGACCGAACGGGAGAAGACTGGCGTCTTCACCGGCGGTTACGCCATCAACCCGGTGAACGGAAGAGAAATACCAGTCTGGATCGCCGACTACGTGCTGATGACCTACGGAACGGGAGCGATCATGGCGGTCCCGGCGCACGATGAGCGCGACTTCGCCTTCGCCATAAAGTTCGGCCTTCCCATCATCCCGGTAATCGCGCGGACAGACGGGCGAACCAAGAGCTACATCCCTGCTGGGAGCGCCGACGATGCTGTCGAAGAAGCTCTGCGCGAAGCGAAATTCCACTTTGAGAAGAAGGAAGACGGCCTTTACCTGACAATGGACGCGGATCGTGCTGATGAGTACGCGAAAATAGTCCAGAAGCACCTGAAGCTCGGTAGCTGGACGGAAACGGCAGGCGGCCGTTGGCTGTTCATCTTTCACGACGAGCTGATCGAATTCGACTCGGTCGAGGCAGATTGCGCCATCATGGAACACTGCCACGCACTCGATGATAAGTCCCGCAAGTACCGCACGGTGATGGAAATGATGTCGAGCTTTCCCTTCTACGCAGATGTCCTCTTCCACGCCGAGCACGGTAAGATTATCAACTCGGGCGATTTCAGCGGCACCCCCGGAGAACAGGCGACAGAGAAGGTCATTTCCTGGCTGGAGAAGACGGGCAAGGGGAAGGCGGCGATCAACTTCCGCCTGCACGATTGGCTCATCTCCCGCCAGCGCTACTGGGGCGCGCCGATCCCGATCGTCTACTGCGAGAAGTGCGGAATCGTCCCCGTCCCGGAGAAGGATCTGCCAGTCGAGCTACCCGATGTTGAATTCATCGGCAAGATGGGACTGGCGGACATACCGGGCTATGCCGAGACGACCTGCCCCATCTGCGGCGGGCCGGCGAGGCGCGACACGGACACGATGGACACGTTCGTCGACTCGTCCTGGTACTACCTGCGCTACATATCGGCCAAGAACGACGAGGTCCCGTTCGTGGTGGAGGACGTGAACAACTGGCTCCCGGTGGATCAGTACGTAGGCGGAGTGGAGCACGCCATTCTGCACCTGCTCTACTCACGCTTCATCACCAAGGCGCTACAGGACATGGGCTATGTCAACTTCTCAGAGCCGTTCAAGCGCCTGTTCACGCAGGGCATGGTCTGCCACATGGCCTACCGCTGCCCCGAGCACGGCTGGCTCTTCCCAAGCGAGGTGAAGGATGGGAAGTGTCCACACTGCGGACGCGAGCTTGAGATCTCCAACTTCTCGATGAGCAAGTCGAAGAAGAACGTGGTCGCCCCTGCAGAGATCATCGATGCGTACGGCGCGGACACGGAGCGGCTGTACACGCTGTTCATGGGCCCTCCTGACCGCGATATCGAGTGGTCGGAGGAGGGAGTGCGCGGAGCATTCCGCTTTGTAAACCGCGTGTGGACGCTGGTGGTGACCAACGCCGAGCGCGTCGCCGCCGCACCGACGGAAGAGTTCGACCCAACAGCGCTCGACGATGCGGGAAGATCGCTGTGGCGCCGCTACCAACGCACTTTGAAGAAGGTAACCGAGGACATCGAAGGGCGCTTCAACTTCAACACCGCCATCTCGGCGATCATGGAGCTGGTCAACGAGGCGTACCGCTACGTGGATGATGGAGGCGACGACGGACTCGTACGTGCAGTAATCGAAGGGTTGATTCTCATCCTCTCCCCGTTTACTCCGTTTGTCTGCGAGGAGATGTGGCGGCGAATTGGCCACGAGGATGCTGTCCTCGATCAGGCGTGGCCGGAGTTCTCTGAAACCGCAATCGTCGAGGAGCAGGTGGAGATACCCGTGCAGATCAACGGCAAGGTCCGCGCGCGGGTGACCGTGCCCATGGAGATCGCGAGCGACGCGCAGGCGCTAAGTGAGTACGTCCTTGCAAACGAGGCTGTCTCTCACAAACTAGATGGCAAGAAAGTGGTCAAGGCAATCGCCATCCCCGGTAAGATGGTGAGCCTCGTCGTCCGCTAGGTCGATATGCTGAACTGGGGGGTGTTCCTCGATCGTGATGGGGTGATCGTAAAACAGATCGATCACCTGAACCGCGCTGAAGATCTGGAGCTGATCGATGGTGCAGGAGAGGCGATTGCGCGGTTGAACGAAGCGGAGATACCGGTGATCGTCGTCACCAACCAAGCGGGAGTGGCTAAAGGATACCTCACGATCGCTGAGCTTGAGGAGATTCACGCGCGCCTGGAGAGCGAACTCGCCAAGGGGGAAGCTCACATTGACGCGATCTACTACTGCCCGCACCACCCGCAGGCAACGGTGACCGAGTACTTGAAGGACTGCCCCTGCCGCAAGCCGGGTACTGGTATGCTCGATCGCGCGAGAGATGAACACGGGATCGATCCCGCACTATCGTATCTGGTGGGCGACTCGACTGGCGATATCCTGGCCGGATCGCGCGCCGGGTGTCGCACGATCCTCGTTAGAACAGGCTACGCCGGACGTGACGGTCTGTACGAAGTGAAACCGGATTTGGTTGTAACCGATCTAGCAGCAGCCGTCGATACGATCCTCGCGGAAACGGCGGATCAGCGGTGACCGGACAGGAAGGAGATATAGTACATGAGTAGAACAACGAGCAACGTCGCACACAAGGTGCGACGCTACATCGAGCGTATTGTAGCGTCGGAGCTTGTCTCCGACGTGCTGAGATTTGGCCCGTCCCGAAGAGCATCGCTTGGAAGCATCTGTGTTGTACTTGTTAGCTTATGTAGCGTTGGAGCTCGTCTCCAACGTTTCTTGCAAGAACGTTCTCCGCTATGTGGAGGCGTTTCATGAAAGCCGTCATACTCTGTGCCGGCGAGGGAGAGCGGCTACGGCCGCTCACGCTGACCACACCCAAGCCGCTCCTTCCGATAGGGAACAAGCCATTGATCGAACACACCATCGAATGGCTGGCGCGTTACGACATTCACGACCTGTACATAAACCTTCACCACCTGGGAGAGGTAATTGAGGCCCATCTCGGTGATGGGAACAAGTACGGTGCTCATATCACCTACTCCCACGAGAAGAAATTGCAGGGGACAGCCGGTGCGTTACGCGCGTTTTCAGACCGGCTCGATGAGCCGTTCGTAGTCGTGTACGGGGACATCCTCACCCAGTTCGACCTTGGCAAACTAGAAGCGTTTCACCGCGCTCATGGAGGAATCGGGACACTCGTAGTGCAGCGTACCGACCGGCCGCACGACTGCGACATCGTCGAGATAGATACTGATAACAGAGTAGTCGGACTGCACCACGCTCCGGGCGACTTTTCACACGGAAACCTGGGAAACGCCGCTCTCTACCTGCTGGAGCCGGAGATCCTCGAGTTCCTCCCGCAGCGCGGCGCGGCTGACTTCGTCGTCGACCTCTTTCCCCAGGCGTTAGCGGAGGGCAGAGCTCTCTACGCCTACGAGAGCGACGAGGAGCTTCTCGACATAGGGACGCACGAGCGCTACAAAGAGGCGCAAAGGAGATACGCATGATCATTACCCGCACACCGTTTCGCGTCAGCTTCGCCGGCGGCGGATCGGATCTTCCCTCCTACTATCGCGAGCACGAGGCAGCCGTTGTATCGACGACGATAGACAAGTACATGTACGTTGCCGTGAACCGACGATTCGACGACTCGATCCGCGTCTCCTATTCCGAAACCGAGATCGTGGACCGTGTCGACGATCTCAAGCACGAGATCGTGCGTGCTGCCCTGCGCAAGACAGGGATCGATCGCGGTGTGGAGATCACAACGATCGCTGACATCCCCGCCGGAACGGGCCTCGGCTCCTCATCGACCCTTACCGTGGGCTTGCTGCACGCCCTGCATGCCTACGCCGACCGGTTCAGCGGGGCGGAGCGCCTGGCGCGCGAGGCGTGCGAAATCGAGATCGATACCCTGGGTCAGCCGATCGGAAAACAGGATCAGTACGCCGCTGCCTATGGCGGCCTCAATTACATCCACTTCAATCGCGACGACTCCGTCCTTGTCGAGCCGATCATCTGCGAACCATCTACGCGGCGTCGGCTGTCCGAGTCTCTGCTCCTGTTCTATACGCACATGCAGCGACGAAGCTCGGACATCCTAAACGAGCAGGTGACTAAAACAAGGCAGGGAAAGGCAAACCGAGAGCTTGGGCTGTTGGTCCGGCTGGCTGAGGAGCTTCACGAAGCGCTGAGTGAGAATCGTCCAGAGGCAGTCGGAAAGCTGTTGCACCGAAGCTGGATGATCAAGCGCCAGATCGCGAGTGGGATCACCGACCCGCGGATCGACGAGTGGTACAAATCGGCGCTCGAAGCGGGCGCGCAGGGAGGAAAGATCCTCGGTGCCGGAGGGGGAGGCTTCCTCCTCCTCTACTGCGATCCGGAGGAACAGGGGCGGTTGATAATGAGGATGGAGGCGCTCGGCCTGCGCAGGATCCCGTTTTCATTTGAAGGGCAAGGGAGTCGCATCATCTACGTGGAGGAATAAGTGAAAGACTACGTTAACGAGTACATCGATAAACTGGAACGAGGTTTGCGTGCGATCGATCCAGCAATGATTGGAGAAGTGGTGGATGCGCTGGAGCGCGCACGAGTGGACCAGCGATCAATCTTCATCATCGGAAACGGGGGGAGCGCCGCCACCGCCTCACACATGACAAACGACCTACAGAAACTTGCATCCCAAGGAAAGAGTCCAGCGTTCCGTGCGATCGCCCTCACCGACAACGTCCCGCTCATCACTGCATGGGGAAACGATGAGGACTACACCGCTGTGTTCGTGCGGCAGCTGGAGGCACTGGCACGCGAAGGAGATGTACTGATCTCGATTACAGGTAGCGGAAACTCACCGAACATCGTACGTGCGATGGGTTGGGCAAAGGATGCTGGCCTTGAGACGATCGCACTGCTAGGCTTCGATGGTGGAAAGGCAGTGAAACTTGCCGACCATGTGTTGTTGTTCCCCGAGGGGCACTACGGGCGAATCGAGGACGCGCACATGATCCTGGAGCACATGATCGCCAACTACCTTGCCGAGATGCCTTGAAAAAGGCGCGCTAATCGGGTAACAAATACGCACACACTGGGGCCTTAGCTCAGCTGGGAGAGCGCTTGCATGGCATGCAAGAGGCCAGGGGTTCGAGTCCCCTAGGCTCCACCAGATCTAGCAGGAAACCTTTTCCTGTCTCGCTTTCGCCTTGATTGACGAAACAGACCCGAGGTTCATGAATGGAGAGCCGCCTAAGACAGGCGCCCCACCCATTCGAGGAGGCCATCGGAGTCGATGCGTTCGATTGTCCTGCCGACCG
>JAGGSM010000211.1 GCA_021159105.1 Candidatus Bipolaricaulota bacterium | reverse complement strand
TCCAAGCACATCCGATTTCTTGGCATCATACCCAGCCTTCATCCCCACCTCAGCGAGGATATCACTCGCCAGTATTGTCCCTTGCCCCCCCACTCCGGCGACAAGAAAATCTATCTTTTTCATATCTTGCTCCTCTTTGTTGTTTGCGCTGGGGGATGAATCGCTCCTGTTGGACATACCTGTCGACAGACATCACAGCCCGTACACAATGTGGGATCGATACTCGCTTTCGCTTTGCCGGTCTTTGGATTGTGTTCATCCGACTTGACGATCGCTGGGCAGCCAAGTTTGAAACACTCTCCACAAGCGATACAGGTATCTGCATCCACAACATAGGCGGGTTGCGGATCACGGGAGATGAACACACATAACCCTTTAGTTATCAAGACCGAAGGGCCGTCATAGTCTAGACATTCCTTAAGCCCAGCTTCAACCTCCGCTATATCAAACGCGTTAACTTCCACTATCTTCTGTACCCCCAGCGCGCTCAGGAGTGGTTTGAACTCAACGTGGGGAACGTCTTCTCCGTGCAGCGACCACGCAGTGCCCGGATGATCCTGATGTCCGGTCATCGCTGTAGTGCCATTGTCCATTAGGATGACCACGCCACGGCTTTGGTTGTGAACCATGTTTGCCAGAGCCGGCATTCCAGAATGGAAGAATGTGGAATCGCCAATTGTGGCGACTGCCTTTTCCGGAAGTCCGGCTATTGCCATTCCGTGAAGGACCCCGATGCTCGCTCCCATACATCCCATCGTGTGCTGAGCATTGAACGGAGGAAGACACCCTAGATTATAGCAGCCTATGTCTCCTGCCACTGGAACCTGCATCTTGTTCAAAAGATAGAACGTGGATCGGTGCGGACAGCCCGGACAGAGGACCGGACTGCGGAGCGGAAGAGCTGAAGTGCTTTGGGCTACTGGCTGCGTTGCCTTGTCCTCGCTAAGAAATCCCGCATCAACAGCAATAGAGTAGATCGTATCTGGAAGAAGCTCATCGTAAGGTGGGAACACGTCCTTCCCCACGACATCAACGCCCATCGCTCGGATCTGCTCCTCAAGGAACGGGTCTAGCTCCTCAATGACCAAGACCTTCTCCACCTGTTCAGCAAAGCCACGAATAAGCTTCTCTGGAAGGGGGAACGACATCCCCAGCTTAAGAATGGACGCGGAAGGGAAGACATCTCTAGCATAGGCATAGGTAATCCCGCTGGTGATGACTCCAAGTGAGCGCTCACCCCACTCTATCCTATTGAATGGCGAGGACTCAGCGTATTGCGCCAGATCGTGCAACCTCTGTTCCACGATTGGATGTCGTTTCTTGGCCCACATCGCAGTGCAAACGTATTTCTCTTGATTTCGCACAAATGGGCCGACCTTATCCGACACTTCTGGACGTTCGCCCAAGTCTACAACACCCTTGGAGTGGGAGACGCGCATCGTGGTGCGCAGGAGTACGGGAGTATCGAACCCCTCCGAAAGGGATATCCCCTGAACAACAAAATCCTTGGCTTCCTGGCTGTCGGCCGGTTCGAGCAACGGAAGTTTGGCTAACTTAGCATACCAGCGATTGTCTTGTTCGTTCTGTGAGCTGAACATCCCTGGATCATCTGCAGTCACCACGATCAGTCCAGCCTCTATCCCAGTATAGACGGTGTACATCAGGGCATCGGCAAGGACGTTCATTCCCACTTGCTTGGTGGTCACCATAGTCCGTCGTCCAGAGTAGGCCGCACCAGCACCAGCGTCCATGGCCACCTTTTCGTTAGTGGACCACTCCGCGTAGATATCCTTGCCGTACTCACTAGCCAAGGTCTTCAGGATCTCTGAGCTGGGTGTTCCTGGATAACCTGTCGCTACTTGAATGCCAGCTTCGTAGGCGCCACGAGCGATAGCTTCGTTCCCAGAGAGCAATGCTTTATTCATTATCTTGATATCTTCACCTCTCTTTTCTTACAGCCAACAGAACCCATCTCAATCAACGCATCAACAGCGACCACTCCCTTGCCCCGAGGGAGCACAAGAAGGGGGTTAATATCGACAGCACGGATCCGATCCTTCCAATCGAGAGCAAAGTTCCCAACCTGAATAATCGCCTGCACCAGCGCTTGTGTGTCGCCAGGCGGGCTGTTGCGAAAACCCCGCAGCAAACGCCTCGCTTTGGTTGTCGATATCAGCTCTTCTACCTCCTCCTCAGTGAATGGAGGTATCCCGAGTACTCGATCCTTAAGCAACTCCACAAACTTTCCTCCCAAGCCAAAGACCACCGCCGGACCAAACCCAGGATCTACCATTACTCCGACGATTATCTCGGCAACCGCGTCGCTCATCATCTGCTGAACAAGTACACCATCTACACTTCCTTCGGGGGCGTAACGAGTTGCGTTATCCAACACTGCGTGATAGGCACGTTCAAGTTCTGCAGCATCAGAAACATTCAGACGAACAACTCCCGCCTCTGTTTTGTGCAGAATCCCACTGGAGATGGCCTTCACCACTACTGGGTAACCAATCTCCTGTGCCGCAGTCAAAGCTTCTTCTACCGTACTGCACAGGATCTCTCTTGGGCAGGTAAGTCCGTATTCAGCAAGAATTTGTTTGCTCTCGTACTCGGTGAGGGCCTTCTCCCCCTCTTGTAAGCGGGGTATCTCCTTATGTGCTGTAGGTTGGAATGACTTGAACAAACCTTGCTTGCGCCATTCCACATAACGAACGAGATGACTGATCGCTTGCAGTCCTTCCTGCGTTCCTTGCAGAAAAGGGATCCCCCCGTCTTCGAACCGCTGACGAAGAGAAGGGTGAAGCCCTCCAGCAAGGTTATTGATTGCTACTATCGGCTTCCTCGTACCTTTGGCAGCCTCCACAGCTGCGTCCGCCACCACAGCGTACTGACTTACCTGAAGAGGAGCAATCCCCGGAGGAGCGTCCTGAGAAATGACAATTATGTCGATCTGTTCTTCTTCCACAGCGGCCTTAATGCACGGAGGGTACGTCTCATCAATATTCCCGCTCCCCCAAGCATCAAGTGGATTTGAAACCCCAGAATATTGCGGAAGAGCATCTTGCATGACACGCTTTCCAGCGGCCGACCAAGGAGGAAATTCAAGATTCAGACCTTCAGCTAAGTCCCCTATGAGTCCGATTTCGCCGCCAGAAACGGTAATCATACCCACGTTATTCCCGCGCGGAAGCTTCTTCGTGAGGTGAGAGAACATCGCGGCGGTCTCCAACATCTCATCAAGGCTGTCCACGCGGATGATGCCGTACTTGCGAAAGACCGCATCGTAGATTGCATCGGTACCAGCCAACGCACCCGTGTGTGCAATCGTCGCTTGCTGTGCCATCTTCGACCGGCCAACCTTGAGCACAATGAGCGGTTTACCCAGTTCCCAGGCGCGCTTTGCTACCTTAAGCAACCGTTGTGGACGGCGGAACTGCTCGATGAATGCCAAGACTACAGTAGTCTGTGGGTCGTCGAGCATGTAGTCGATATAGTCCGTGCTGTCGACAACCGCCTCGTTTCCACTAGACACGAGAAGGCTGTAGCCTATGCCTCGACCGCTATTGGCAAGCGCCAGGCACACCGAGCCGCTCTGGGCAACTGCCCCGACACAACCGGAGCGCAAGGTGGGAGAAACAGGAGCACTGTATGTACCTACTCTTTCCGTTGGGTTGAGATAGCCCACACAGTTTGGACCGCAAAAGGCGATCCCTTTCCTGCGACAGAGCGTCTCCAGCTTGCGCTGCAGTCCTTCTCCAAGAGCATCGGCTTCGGCAAATCCACTGGCAAATGCCCACGCTGCCCGCACTCCAATCTCCGCCGCTTCTTCCAAGACCGGGATAATGCTCTCCCGCCCCAGGAGGATAGCTGCCATATCTACCGAGTGACCGGAATCATGGAGCGCTTTCAATGAGCGATAACAAGGGAACCCGAGCACAGTATCGTGGTTTGGATTAACTGGATAGATATCCCCTTGATAGCCAAGCTGCTGCAAGTTCTCGATCACTTGTCTACCTGGGCCAAGCCTTTCCGACGCACCAACCACTGCAATAGAGCTTGGCTTAAGCAGAGCACCTAGATCGAATGACCGTTGCTCGTCCACAGCTCCTCCTACCACACCGGGGTACGCCAATCGGGATGGCGTTTGTCTACTCCCCGCACTATATCTCGATAGGCCCCATGAATAGCTTGTGTGACCGGGCCCACTTGACCTTCGCCTACCGTAAGTCGGTCCACGGAAATAACTGGCATAATCTCCCAACCGGTGCCGAGGAAGAAGATCTCATCAGCAAGGTACAGTTCCGTGCGATCAATCACTCGCTCCACCCACGGTACTTCCAGAACCTCTTGCACAATCGCTCCTATTGTGGCGCGGGTCACACTCTCCAAGATGCTGCTGGTGACCGAAGGAGTGATGACCTCCCCATCGCGAACGATCGCAAGACATGCACCCGGACCTTCGGTTACTTTGCCTTGTCCGTCGAGAAGTATTGGCCAATCGTATCCGCTCACGGTGGCTTCCATTGCCGCTAGCCGACCGTTGTGATAATTCGAGAAACACTTGAGGCGTGGGGGAAGAGCGTTATCCGCAATGCGTGTCCAGGAGCTGACACAGACATCGAGTCCATGCGCTGGATCCTTGTACGAAGAGAAAGGCCAGCTGTCGATGATAAACTCAGTTGCCTTGCCTGGCTCTGCCTGGAGGAGTTCGCGCACCATTCCTTTCTGGAAGATATAGGGGCGAATATAGACATCGCGCCGATACTCGTTTGCTTTAAGCAGGTCCAGAATAGCTTGCGTGATCTCTTCGGCGCTATAAGCGAACCCATAACGCACCATCTTGATCGACGCCAGGAATCGCTTCAGGTGATCGGCGAGGCGAAAGACGTAGAGTTGTCTGTCGTCTTCGTTCCAGTATGCCTTTATTCCCTCAAAGATCCCCGCTACGGACGCGTGACCGACCGAATTCACATGGATCATCGCGTCTTCCCATGGGATGATCTCTCCATTGCGCCAAATCTTCGCCGCTATTTCTTCCTCATAGAGTGCCATTCCTGTCAGCCCTCCTAACTAGCAGATCTACACCAATGAAGCTATCGTGCCGCATTGTGGAATGCAATTTCAGAATGGCTCCATATTAATCCTTCTTGCTGGTGTTGTCAAGCTTGCTACTAACAAACTGCTATCAATGGATTGCTCAGGTCCACTTCGGACGATATACTCATCCTCCTCAAGGAGGCTGAATGAGGCAGATTGGGATTCCTAGGACATTTGGAGCGGGACCACCCAAGAGGAGCTGCATTGCCATCACTCGGGAATATGGAAACCGCGTCTACAACAAGTTCCTTATGTATTGCGTTGCTTCCTGTCAGTTTCCTGACTGGCAGAGAGCTGGAAAATGGAACATCGGTGCGAAGCACAACCTTGGTTGCCTTCACGTGTCGATGCAAGCAGGCAAACAGATTTCGTTCACCATTATCAGCACGTCCCGGGTTGTCCTGGATAGCGTTAAATCTGGGTTTTCCACTGCCTCAATCAGTATCCGGAACGCCAGAACCACAATGACAAAGCAAACCACTAAGGCAACAATTTAACTGAACAAAGGAGGCACAATGAGTAAGAATAAAGGAGTCTCAGCAGGAATTACGTTTTTCTACCATAAGGATATTGAGCCTGCGATGCAATTCTACGGCGAAGTGATGGGCTTCCAATTGGTCTCTGACCAGGGGTGGGCCAAGATCTTCCGCATCGCTGGCAATTCCTATGTAGGTGTGGTAACGGGTAAGGAAGGATTCTATCAGCCGCAAGAGAAGAATGCTGTTCTTTTAACTGTAGTTGTTAACAATGTGCAAGAATGGTACGAACGCCTGCGCAAGACGGAAACAACTCTTCTCACCGAATTGCAGGAGAAACCAGACATTCAGGTTCGCTGCTTCTTCCTCCAAGACCCAGCTGGCTATGCTATTGAAATCCAGCAATTCCTTGATCCGGAGGTAGCTAGGCAGTTCGGTCCGCAAGAGGCACGCTGAAGAGGGCAGCATTGGCATGGTCTCTTGACTCACTACTGCCAGACCTAAGCAATGAGGCCAGCATACGACCTATCAGATGAGTGAGAGACAACCTCAGTTGCCCACAGGAGCATCTCTCTTCCCCTCTTGACAAGAAAACGACGTACAGCTATACTGGTAACGTTACCAGGAACGTTACCAAAGGATCATTCGGTGGTCGATAACGTGAAACAAGTTACGCTGCGAGACATTTCCGAGCTTACTGGCTTCTCGATCAACACCGTTTCACGTGCACTCAACGACAAGGAAGAGGTTCGCGAAGGTACGCGGGCGAAGATCCTCGCTGCAGCGCACAAGCTCGGCTACCGCCCAAATCGGTTGGCCAAGGGGCTGCGCTCGAGCAAGACCGGGACGATCGGCGTTGTGGTCACCGATGTGGCAAACCCTTTCTTCAGCGCGCTGGTCAAGGGGATCGCCCGTGCTGCACGCGATCTTGATTACAGCATCATCCTGCAGGACTCCGACGAGGACTACGCGGGAGAGGAAGAGGCAATCAATGTCCTCCTCTCAGAGCAAGTGGACGGGATCTTGATCACTCCCGTGCAGAGCGGTAAACAGACGATTGAGCGACTCTCTGAGTCGCAATTTCCTTTCGTCCTGGTGGGTCGCTACTTTCAGGAATTGGATACAAACTATGTCGTCCCTGATGACTATCTGGGAGGATTTATGGTTACTGAGCACCTCCTGCAGCAGGGTTACAAGAGGCTCGCCATGGTCAACGGTCCGCTCCACATTTCAAGTGCCAGGGAGCGCTTCCAAGGTTTTTCAGATGCGTTGATGAAATATGGCGTTCCACTAGACGAATCGCTCGTGGTCAACGGAGCACTCACTGTAGAGGAGGGGATTGAGCTATCTCGTCCCATACTCAAGGGTGCAACTCGACCCTCTGCAGTCGTCTGCTACTCGGACTTCGTCGCCTTCGGCGTGATGCAAGCGGTCCGTGAGATCGGTCTGTCCATTCCAGACGACACAGCAGTTGTCGGATTTGATGATGTGCGCATGTCTTCTTGCCTACAAGTACCGCTCACAACAATACGCAGCCCGAAGGAGGAACTCGGCAGGCAGGCGATGCAGCTTCTTGTAGATAGATTGGAGAAGAACCATAATGCCGGGGAGACTGACAAGCGCAAGCTCGCCGTTGAACTGGTTCCCAGAGAGTCTTCCCTGGTAAAGGGTAAATGAATGAAGGAGCGGGAGGTGACAGCGCAGCCAGTTGTTGGGTTCGGCTAGCCTAAGTGTGTGTTAGATTGTGTATGTAAGAACAGAGGGTAGAAAGAACATGCAAGGAGGAACAATGAGGTTCAAGAAACTCGCAATTGCCGTACTGGTAGGAATCGGGCTGTTAGCAGCCTTTGGAACAGTATTTGCAGACAATTTGACCGGCGATCTGGAGATCTTCTCCTGGTGGGCCGGGGATGAAGGGCCAGCGCTGCAGGCACTGATCGACATGTACAACGCCCAGCATCCGGGCGTCAATCTGATCAACGCCACGGTTACCGGCGGCTCGGGCGTCAACGCCAAGGCAGTGCTGAAGACGCGCATGCTCGGTGGCAACCCACCGGATAGCTTCCAGGTGCATGCCGGCCAGGAGCTGATTGGTACGTGGGTGAAAGCCGATCGTATGGAAGATCTGACCTGGCTGTTCAAACAGGAAGGGTGGATGGACGTATTCCCGTCTGGGCTGATTAAGCTTCTCAGCACCGACAAGGGAATCTGGTCCGTGCCGGTGAACATCCATCGCTCCAACGTGATGTGGTACATTCCGGCGAACCTGGAGAAGTGGGGTGTGGAAGCCCCAAAGACGTGGGATGAATTCCTGACGATCGCTCCCAAGCTGCAGGCACAGGGAGTAGTCCCTCTCGCCTTGGCGACGAACTGGACTGCAAACCATCTGTGGGAATCGGTGGCCTTGGCTGTACTCGGGCCGGAGAAGTGGCAGCAGCTGTGGGATGGCACGCTCTCCTTTACCAGCCCCGAAGCAGTGAAGGTGTGGGAGATGTTCGGAAAGATCCTCCAGTACACCAACGATGATGCGGCGTCCCTCTCCTGGCAGCAGGCGACGGACATGGTCGTGAATGGAAAGGCCGCGTTCAACATCATGGGCGACTGGGCATCCGGATACATGGCGACCACACTTGGACTGACGCCGGGAGTGGACTACGCGTGGAGTGCTTCCCCAGGAACGGATGGCGTGTTCATGATGCTTTCAGACTCGTTCGGCCTGCCGAAGGGCGCGCCCAATCGGGACAACGCTATCGCTTGGTTGCAGCTCCTCGGATCAAAGGCCGGGTCCGACGCGTTCAACCCACTCAAGGGCTCAATCTCAGCGCGCAAGGACAGCGATCTGTCGCTGTACAATGTGTACTCTCAGTCCGCTGCCGCCGATTGGCAGAAGGACATCATCGCCGGTAGTTTGACCCACGGTGTCGTGGCGAACGAAGGGTTCATGAACGACTTCGCTACCGTGATGGAGATGTTCCTGACGAGCAGGGATCCGCAGCAAGCAGCAAACGCTTGTGAGGCGATCGCGCGTCAGAACGGAATCGGAGAATAGTCTTTCCATGCGAGGGAGCGCTTGCCGCTCCCTCGCTTCTTTCTATACTCTATCAACCATAAAATAATCGGCTCTTTGTCATTCCGAGTGGGTAACCAAAGAGAAAGGGTCCAAAGCCAGGACCTGGCCAGAGAGGCAGAACTGCTTCACTACAAAGGCCCTGTCTGTGTCCGAAGAACAGGCAGGCACGAAGAGCACGAAGTAAGATGAGGAGGACAAAGAACTTGACCTTGCTTGGTAGCTTTTTGAGATCCTACAGCAATAACCTCGTTCACAGGTCACAGATCTTTCCTCTTCGTGTCCTTCGTGCTCTTCGTGGTGAATTCTTGGGATCAGTCCCGCCTGTATCGGAACTAGAGGTCGCTACCCTCTCGAAACGACAAGGAACCAAATAGTTTTGAAGGAGGTGAAGGTGCACCTAACCCGCGACCGCATTATCGCATTTGCCGTTCTTCTTCCATCGCTCATCTTGATCGCGGTGTTTGTGTACGGATTCATCGGCCAGACGGTGTACATCTCATTCACCGATTGGGGAAGAGGGGCAGCTCTTGCTCTGCATCCGCAGATGAACCTGATTGGGTTTGATAACTACAAGGAGTTGTTCACCAGTTTCTTGCACGGTCGCTTCCGGCAAGATCTGATAAACGCGTTCTTCTACACGATGAGCCTCGTCCTCGGGTCGCTCAGCCTCGGGCTCTTCCTGGCGATACTCCTCGACCGCGAGCCACGGGGGGAGGGGATATTCCGCACCATCTTCCTCTATCCGATGTCGCTCTCGTTCGTCGTGACGGGAACGATATGGCGGTGGCTCCTCGCTCCTGGCGGGGGAATAAACGTCCTGCCGACCTTCGTCGGCCTCCCCGCCGGCCACTTCCGCTGGACGAGCAGCCGTGGACAGATACTGACCTTCGATTGGCAGAGCATTCCAGAGATCACGGCGATAGTCGTCGCCCTCGTCTTGCTATTCCTCACAATACGAACCTGGAGAACGGGGAAGCACAAGCGAGCGTTTGCGGTGGCCGTACCAGCCCTTATCCTCGTGCTGTGGGCCCTGTTCGGAGGACGCATGGTCCCGCAGATGCTCCCCATCCCGGAGAAACACGGGTTCAACCTGGCAACAATCGGGGTGAGCTTAGCCGCAATCTGGCAGTTCTCGGGATACACGATGGCCCTCTACCTCGCCGGGCTGCGCGGTATTCCCGTCGGTTTGCACGAGGCAGCGCGACTGGATGGAGCAAATGATATTCAGTACTACATGCGCGTGGCCTTCCCCATCCTGAAGCCGATCACGCTCAGCGCGGTGATCATCCTGGCGCACATATCACTTAAGATGTTTGCCCTCATCTTTGCCATGGCTGGACCGGACAACGCCTCCACCGGCCACCCTGCTGTGTTGATGTACTTGACGACCTTCCGCGGGAACAAGTTTGCCCTCGGGGCATCGATCGCCGTTATCCTATTCCTGCTGGTCGCTCTGTTCATCATCCCGTATCTGGTTAGCTCTTACCGAGAGCAGAGAAGGAGGGCATCATGACGGCGAAACTCACGTGGGCACGGGTCCTGTTATACGCGACGCTAATCGTCGTTGCCGCCATCTACCTAATGCCGATCTACATGACGGTGATCACCGCGTTGAAGGATCCGGCGGACATCAACCTGGATACGGCCTGGCAGCTTCCTTCACACCTCAACTGGGGAAGCTTCTCACAGGCCTACGCCAAGCTGGGACCGAACATCGTTAACAGCATCATCCTCGCCGTCACCGCGACGCTTCTCTCATCGCTGCTCGGCTCACTCAACGGTTATGTCTTCTCCAAGTGGAGCTTCCGGGGGAACGACCTTGTATTTACCCTGCTGCTGTTCGGGATGTTCATCCCGTACCAGATCATCCTTATTCCGCTCTTTCAGACCCTACGAGCCATGCACCTGTACGGCGGTCTGCCTGGCTTGATCCTCGCGCACGTCGTATACGGCCTGCCGATCACAACGCTGATCTTCCGCAATTTCTACGCTCAGATCCCATCATCCCTTACGGAATCGGCACAGATCGACGGTGCAGGCTTCTTCAAACTGTACCTGCGCGTGATCTTTCCACTGTCGATCCCCGGGTTCGTAGTGACGTTCATCTGGCAGTTCACCCAGATCTGGAACGAGTTCCTGTGGGGGATCACCCTCACCAAGTACAATGCCAACCCGATCACGGTTGGATTGGCACAGCTCGCCGGCGGGCAGGCGGTCAGTTGGAACCTTCCGATGGCCGGATCGATCATCGCTGCGATTCCTGTGTTGATAATCTACATCCTGATGGGGCGCTACTTCATCCGTGGTCTCCTCGCCGGATCTGTAAAGGGCTAGGAGGTGAAAACGTGAACGCAGAGAAGAAAGTCAACTGGGGAATACTCGGTACCGCCAAGATCGCGGCGGATCGCTTGATTCCAGCCTTCCATGAATCGAAGATATCCGATCTTGTTGCTGTCGCAAGCAGACATGAAGATAGGGCAATGGAATTTGCCGACCAACATCAGATTCCACGCGCATACGGCAGCTACGATGAACTACTGGCAGATAATTCCATCGACGCGGTCTACATCCCGCTTCCCAACCACCTTCATCGCGAGTGGGCGATACGGGCGATGGAGGAGGGGAAGCACGTGCTGTGCGAGAAACCGCTCTCCACAAGCACTGACGATGGAGTGGCGATGTTTGAAGCGTGCGGGAAGAACAACGTCCTCCTCATGGAGGGATTCATGTACCGCTTCCACCCTCAGACGCAGCGAGTGAGAGAACTGCTAGCGCAGGGGACCATCGGCCAACCGCGCCTCATCCGAGTGGCACACTCATTCCCACTCATCCTCCAGGACAGGAACGATGACTTCCGCTGGAACAAGGAGTTCGGCGGAGGGAGCCTGGCCGATGTCGGTGTGTACTGCGTGGACACAGCTCGGCACCTATTCTCTGCTGATCCCATCAAGGTCTTCGCCCAGAGCACGTATCACCCTGATCACAGCGCCGAGGCGGAGACGAGGGCGATCCTCACCTTCCCCGATGATCGCGTTGCCGTCTTCGACAGCAGCTTTCTCCTCACGGGGAGGAGAGAGTACGAGGTAGTGGGAGATAAGGGGCGGATCACTGCGTTTGACACCTACAACCCGGGCCGTGGAGCCGATGTGAGGATCGAAATCGAGCAGGGCGGCATGAAGACAGTAGAGAAAGTCCCCGCGACAAACGAGTACCGCCTTGAGATCGATCATCTTTCTACCTGCATCATCCGCGGCGAGCGTCCGATCATCACGCGTGAGGATAGTATCGGAAACCTGCGCGTCCTCGATGCGCTTCGAGAGTCCGCCCACGTGGGGGTTCCAGTGGAGATCGCCGTTGCAGACTAGTATCTCTCTTCTTGAAGAACGCTTCGGCCCGGGGAAGGACGCGATCACGGCTCGCGCTCCTGGACGCGTCAACCTGATCGGGGAGCACACGGACTACAACGGGGGCT
>JAGGSM010000167.1 GCA_021159105.1 Candidatus Bipolaricaulota bacterium | reverse complement strand
CTTCAGGCCTTTAACGTCCAGTAGAATGTTGTCAGAAGACAAGCGCAATCACCTCTTTACGTGTATAGCCAGCAGGAGACCAGGTGGCCAGGGGTTACCTCTTTGAGCGTGGGGACCTTCGTCTTGCAGATCTCCATCGCGTTTGGACAACGCGGCTCAAAACCACAACCTTCAGGAACATCGAATGGATCAGGGACCACACCCTTGATCGGGATGAGGCGTTCCTTCTTCGTCGTCTTCAAGGATGGAATGGAGTTCATCAACCCCTGGGTGTACGGATGCTTGGCGTTGTGGAAGACTTCTCTCACACTAGCTGATTCGACGATCTTTCCCAGGTACATGACGACGACATCGTCAGCCATATCAGCGATTACCCCCAGATCATGGGTGATGAACTGGATCGATGCCTTAAAGTCGCGCCGCAGGTCGTTCATCAGGTCGAGCACCTGCGCCTGGATCGTCACATCGAGCGCCGTCGTCGGCTCATCCGCGATCAGCAGAGACGGGTTGCAGGACAGGGCCATGGCGATCATCGCCCTCTGCCGCATCCCTCCTGAGAGCTGGTGCGGATACTCGTCCACCCGTTGCTCCGGGACAGGTATCCCTACCGAGTGGAGCATCTCAATTGCCTTCTGTTTCGCTTCATGCTTGTTGAGATGCTGATGGAGGATGATCGCTTCCATGATCTGGTTCCCGATGGTGTACACCGGATTAAGGGAAGTCATCGGCTCCTGAAAGATCATCGCGATCTCGTTTCCTCGAATGGACCGATACTCGCGTCCCTTCGGGTTGAGTTTCGTCAGGTCAACCTCTTTCTTGCCATCCTGGGAATAGATGATTTCGCCCGCGGCGATCTTCCCCGGAGGGCTCTGAACAAGGCCCATGATAGAAAGAGCGGTCACGGACTTCCCGCACCCGCTCTCACCCACTATGCCGAGCGTCTTCTCCGGCTCGATGGTAAAATCAACCCCATCCACCGCTCGCACTACACCATCCTCGGTGTAGAAGTACGTCTTCAGTCCTCTTACATCGATTAGCGGCACCGACCTTCCCTCCTTCGTACAGATTGTCTACATGACCGACAAGATGAATCCGAGGAGCATGAATACCCCCGCCAACGCAGCGGTGGCAGTACGCTTTGGATCCTTTGTTTCATCCCTGCCGAACACAGTGCTCGACATCCCCGAGCCAAAAGCACCGCCGAGTCCGGAGTGCTCGCTCATCTGAAGCAGGACCAGCCCTGTCATAGCAAAGCAATTCAGGAAGAACACAATCTCTAAGACCAGTCTTAACATGCGATACCTTTCCCTCTCTCTGTGATTATCGCGCCATCCGTCTCCTGGCGCACCTAGCGAAGCATTATAGCACGAAACACAAGCGTGCACAAAGGCCTCCTCCTCTTGCACCGTATCGCCCGTTTCCTTATGCTGTGTGTGTAATGATGAGTGTTATGACAGGAGGGAAGCGTTGCGCAAGTTGATAGTGGTTAGCGGGGGGGTCATCTCTGGGCTCGGCAAGGGGGTCGTTGCAGCATCGATCGCTCTTCTGTTCAAGTTAAGTGGATACACAGTAAGCCTGCAAAAGATAGACCCCTACGTAAATGTCGACGCAGGAACGATGAACCCGTACGAGCACGGCGAGGTCTTTGTCACTCACGACGGGAAGGAGACAGATCTTGATATTGGCCGCTACGAGAGGTTCCTCGATGAGTACCTGTCAGCGGACAACTACATCACGACAGGGAAGGTCTACTGGAACGTAATCCGCCAGGAGCGCGCCGGTTCCTTCCTCGGCCAGACCGTGCAAGTGATTCCCCATGTGACGAATGAGATCAAGCGCCTCATCAACATACCGATCGACGGGAGGAACGCGGAGATCGGCGTGGTCGAAGTGGGGGGGACCGTAGGAGACATCGAGAGCCTCCCATTTCTCGAGGCGCTCCGCCAGTTAAAGGACGACCTGCCGCGGCAGGACACGTTCTTCATCCATCTCACGCTGTTGCCACACCTGGCGAGCACTGACGAGATAAAGACGAAGCCGACGCAGCACAGCGTGAAGGAACTGCGCGCGATCGGTATCCAGCCGGATGCCATCGTCGCTCGCTGCGCCCGTCCTCTCTCCGAATCGGTGAAAAGGAAGATCGCCCTGTTCTGCGACGTGAAGGAGGAGAACGTGATCGAGGATCCTGACCTACAAACGATCTACGACGTCCCGCTCCTGTTCGCCGATCAAGGGGTGGACAAGCTGATCGCCCGCGGATTGGGTCTAAAAGAGCGAGCGGTACAGATTGACAAGTGGCGTCAGCTAGTCTCCGTCCTCCACTCCCCGCGCAGGAAGGTACGCATCGCTATCGTCGGCAAGTACGTAGAGCTGACCGACTCCTACATCAGCATAAAGGAGGCCCTGGTGCACGCGGGGATGCACCTGGGCACGCAGGTGGAAATTTCATGGGTCTCGGCAGAAGACGTGATGAGCAAGGGAGAAGCGAACCTGCTGCCAGGGGTCGATGGCCTGCTAGTGCCGGGGGGGTTCGGAGACCGGGGGATAGAGGGGAAGGTCGAGGCGATAAGGTACGCCCGCGAAACGGGGATCCCTTTCTTCGGAATCTGCCTCGGGCTCCAGTGCGCGGCGATCGAGTTCGCGCGCGACGTCCTCGGGCTAGCGCGTGCAAACAGCTCAGAATTCGATCCCTCCACCCCTGACCCGGTGATCGACATCATGCGCGAGCAGACGAGCGTTACCGATAAGGGGGGGACGATGCGCCTGGGAGCCTATGAAGCGGTGTTGAAGGAGGGGACGATCAGCAGGGAGTGCTACGAAGTGGAACGCGTGAAAGAGCGCCATCGCCACCGTTACGAGTTCAACCCCGAATACAGGGAGCGCTTCGAGGAGGCAGGGATGCGCGTGGCGGCGACGTCCCCGGATGGTCGACTAACGGAGATCCTCGAGCTGAGCGGTCACCCCTGGTTCGTCGGCGTGCAGTTTCACCCGGAGTTTCGCTCGCATTTCCTCTCCCCACACCCGTTATTCACTGGCTTTGTGAAGGCATGTCTGGAAAACGGATCCTCATCCTCACCCTCCTGATCGGGGGAGGGATCGCGGCATGGCTGGTACTCTCCTCTCCCCCTGGTACCAAACAGACAGTGGCGGTATCGCGAGCCTCCGAGGTCTCCCTCGTCGGCTACGATGAACAGGGGAAGACCGCATGGATCGTGCGAGCGGAGGAGGGGCAGATGGAGAAGGGGAAGGATAGCCAGCTGTCACACGTGACGCTCCTGTTCACGTCGGATGACACTTGGACGTTGAGAGGAAAGTGTGACAGTCTATCCTACTCGGATGACAAGGCAACGCTTTCGGGAAACGTCGTGCTGAGCGAAGAGGGGGGGCTGCACCTTGTCACCAACAAAGCTGATTGGGACACCGCTTCAAAGGAGATCAGAGCGGGCAACGTAACGATCGACGTACAGTCTGCCTCGCTCACCGCCCACACCTTCAGCTACCGTACCGACAAGCAGGAGGCTGCCATGGGCGGGGGGGTGCACGCTTCCCTCTCCGGTGAATCCCCCCTCACTGTGACCGGCGACAGAGCGATGGCGAAGGCCGATTCGATCGCGATCGATGGCAACGTGCGCGTACGAGCAGGGGATGAGGCCTACTATGCGAGCCACCTCGAGTACTCCTCCAAGGACGGCATCACGAGGCTCTCCGGGGGTGTTGTCGGCACCTTCGTACATGGAACGATCAGCGCAGGGAGGATCCGCATCGCAAGGGATGAAACGTCGGCTACCGAGAACGTGCACATCGCGCTGGATGATGGCTTCTTCGGGGGGAGAGAATGACGCTTGTGGCACGCGATCTAGTCAAGGTGTACGGAGAGCGCCGCGTCGTCGACGGGATGAGCCTCACCGCGCAGTCGGGGAGGATCATCGGACTGCTGGGGCCGAACGGCGCCGGCAAGACAACGACCTTCCTGATGATGATCGGGTTCATCGCAGCCGATGCGGGGGTGATACTCCTCAACGGAGAGGACATTTCACAGCATCCATTCTACAGGCGGGCGCGCCTCGGAATCGGGTACCTCCCGCAGGAACCGTCCGTCTTCACCCGCGCCACCGTCGAGGAGAACCTGAATCTCGTCCTGGAGAGGGGTAACGCGGGCAAACACCTATCAACGGTGCGCGATGAGATCCTGCGTGATTTCGGCCTGGACAGGCTGGCCAAACAGCGCGCGGGAAGGCTGTCGGCCGGGGAGCGCCGGCGCCTCGAGATCGCCCGCTGCCTGGCGACCGATCCATCGTTCATCCTCCTCGATGAGCCCTTCTCGGGGATCGATCCGATCTCGATCGCCGACCTGCAAGAGCACGTGACCGCCCTGCGTGAGCGCAACATCGGGCTGGTCATCACCGACCACAATGTCCGCGATACCTTGTCCATCACTGACTACGCCTACCTGATGAACGAAGGGCGGATGATCACCGCGGGGACACCCAATGAGATCCTCAATGATCATCTTGCGCGGCGGTTCTATCTGGGGGAGGGGTTTCGGGCCTAGCTCGCTCGTACAGGCGACGGACAAGGATAAAGGAGAGGAACGCAACAACGAGGACGGCGCTGATCGCGTGCGCCGCACGGATCGAGCCCAGCCACAGGCTGTCCCCGCGGGTGAAGCTGACGATCGATCGGTCGATCGAGTAGAGGATGAAGTAGAGTGAAGTGATGAATCCGTCCTTGTACCCCTTCTTTCGCAACCGCCACAAGAACGCGAAGATCAGTAGGTTCAAGATCATCTCGTAGAT
The DNA here is from genome assembly GCA_021159105.1 of Candidatus Bipolaricaulota bacterium. Classification (GTDB taxonomy): domain Bacteria; phylum Bipolaricaulota; class Bipolaricaulia; order UBA7950; family UBA9294; genus M55B144. The sequence continues at coordinate 7,414 of JAGGSM010000167.1, read as the reverse complement.
CATCGATGGGTGCGTCGCCTGCCCGGGGTAGGCCATCCCGGCCGGCGAGTCAGGAGGAAAGTGAATTCCCCAGGGGAGGGTAGTGGGAACGCCGTAGGCATCCCCGTTCATCAGATTGCCGATGCGCCCGATCGCCTGGCCGAGGATCAGGCTGATGGAGATGGAATCGGTCAGTGCCCAGAAGGCGATCCTCTTCCAACGGGAGAAGAAGTAGACCGCCACGATCCCGCCGATGACACCGCCGTGGATCGCCAGTCCCCCCTGCCAGATCTTTATGATATCTGCTGGGTGGCTCCCGTAGTATCCCCACTGAAAGGCAACGTAGTAGATCCGCGCTCCGATGATCGCTGCTGGGATCATCCACAGGAGGAGATCGAGCATATCATCTGTTGATACGAGCTCCCCTGTGGCCCCACAGACCAGCTTCTTTCGCTTGACATCACGCGAGATGATGAACAGACCCACAGTGATCGCGATCACGTACATCAGACCGTAGTAGCGGATGGTGACTGGCCCAATACTCAGCAGAATTGGATGCATGATTTCCCCTCACATGGTGATACTATAAGTATATGCCAACTGCACGAGTGAGAAAAGCCCTCCTAGGAGCCTCGGCTGGGGTCGCCATGGCGCTCGTCATGCCCGGATCGCCGCTCGGCGTCCTCTCCTTCGTCGCCCTTCTCCCGTTGCTCTTCATCGCCGATGCTGGCGGTAGCTTCCTCTCTTTCTACACTGGTGGGCTCGTCTTCTTCCTCATCAACCTACGCTGGATGTTCACGCTGGCATCCTTTGACGCGTTGGCCATCCCTGGGGTGCTACTCCTCTTTCTGTACCTCGCGCTCTACTTTGGGCTGTTCGGAGTGATCCTTCGTGCCATCAGGAGGAGGTGGGACAGCGACCATGCGTTGTTGATCCTCTTTCCGATCCTGTTCACTTCATTTGAGATACTGAGAAACACCTTTCCGCTCGCCCTTGGCTTCTCATCCCTCTACCAGGCATTGTATCGCTATCCCGTGCTCATCCAGATGGCGGCCTACCTTGGACCGTGGAGCATCACCGCTGCGATAGCGTTCTCAAATACTGCCTTCTACCTTGCGATCCGCAGGAGACGAGCCTCGTTCGCCATCATCGGAGCGGGAGCGATTTCGGTGCTCCTCATCTTCTCGCTACTTCCGGTGAGCAATGACGGCGAGCAGGTACAGGTATCGATCATCTCCTCGCAGGTGCCGCAGGAGGAGAAGCTCGATGATCGCAACCTGTTACCGCTCCTTGATCGCTACACCGCGCTCGGTCAGAGGGCAGCGGCGGGCAATCCGGACCTAATCGTCTTTCCCGAATCGATCCTCCCCGGCTACATCCTGCGCGACGATCGCCTCCTCCCACACTTCACTTCCTTGGCCAAGCAGGCTCACGCAGATGTTCTTCTGGGAACTGGCGATTACGTGCACGGAAGGATCTACAACAGCGTCTGTCTGATATCGCCCCTCGGGGTAGTGGTGGGAAGGTACGATATGGTCCATCCAGTACCGTTCGGCGAGGTGATACCGGGACGCAGCGTTCTTGAGAGAATGGGGCTTAAGTCGTTCATCGACTCCTTCCTCCCACAGGAGGTCACGCCGGGCGATTCGTGCGAGCCCATCGCCGGGATAGGGACACCGATCTGCTTTGAGTCGACCTTCCCGGGAATAAGCCGCACCCTTGCGAGAAACGGTGCATCTCTACTTGCGGTAGTGACGAACGATGCCTGGTTTGCCGGGAGCTCGGAGCTCCCAGCACACTTTGCCTGCGCGGTCTTCCGCGCTGTCGAGACGCGGCGCTATCTTCTGCAGGCGGCAAACGGGGGGATATCGGGGGTGATCGATCAGCGAGGGAGGGTCATCGTCTCACAAGAAGGAGAAGGGATTGTGTCAGGAACCGTGATGCGATTGAGCGGTGAATCGTTCTATTCCCGCTGCGGTGACTTACCGCTCTATCTGTTGTTTGCAGTTGGCATCTTGATCGTGGGAACAGTGGAAGTGCGAGAGAAGAATAAGGGGCGGGGATAGTCCCCGCCCCTCGCGCTTGGTTCTACCGCTTTGCTGCTGGCATGGTGCTGTTATGACTGGTTGAACTGGTCAGTTGAACGACCGTGCCCACGGGGTCCGTGTCGGTAGCGACGAACAGGACCTTGTACAGGTTCACAGTGGTTCCGTCGTCCCTTGCAAAGACGAGCCCAGATCCGTCCTCCAACCAGTACGGGGAGAACTCATCATCAGCTGTCGTGATCTCCGTGTTGGTCACACCGTACTCGTCCTCCACGTAGTCTTCGAGCGTCTTTGGAGCCGTCGCTGCATCCGCGTCCATCACGTAGATGTTGATCGTAGTACCGTCCTTATCGGTGGAGAAGGCGATCTTGCTTGCATCCGGAGACCAGGCGGGCCTGGATATCCCCGCTCCTGTTGGGAGGTTCAGGGCAGTGCTCGTTGCCAAGCCTGTTGAGGCATCGCCGTAGTGATAGGTATGGGTCGTTGTCGTCGGATAGAGCTGCGTCGCGTTCGTCCCATCCCACTTCCAGATTGCCGTTCCACCCGCGGTGTTGTTCAGATCGGAGACGAACAACAGATCGTTGGAGGTCGGTGAATAGACCGGCGCGATCGCCCATGATGGCGTCTGATCGGTCAACGCCTGCGGGTTGCTCCCATCTGCATTCATCGTCCAGATCTCCCACGTAGTATCAGATGGGGTCTGGGTAGTATCGGCGTTCGACGCGTAGGCGATCTTGTCTCCGTTCTTCGACCAGCTCGGTTGGATCTGGTTGGAATCGGTCTGGGTAGTGAGCTGCGTGCCGACACCTCCGGTCACCGCAACCTTATAGATGTTCCAGGTAGTACCGTCCTCTGCGGCGTAGGCGACCGTGTCGCGCGTCCCTTTGACCAGGTCGGGGAACAGCTCATCAAACGTGGTGCTCACCACGGCTGCGGCCCCTGTACCATCGGCCACCATCCGCCAGATGTCGTAGTTGCCGGCGTTATCCCTAGCGTAGGTGACCATGGCCGGACCGATCGTGACTGTTGTTGTAGCCATTCCGATGCGCCCATCACCGTCGGTCACGGTAAGAGTTACCGTGAACGTTCCATCTTTGGTGTAGGTGTGTGTTATTGCGACCGATACATCGGTGCCAGTGTCTGTGTTCCCATCACCATAATCAAGTGTGAAAGTCGAGATGTTCCCATCAGGATCGTTCGATTGACTGATGTCGAACGTCACCGTAACCGGCGATTCCGTATCCGCAGGCATGATTGCCGTGATCAGTGCGATCGGCGCCTGTCCGAAGAATCCCCGGCAGGCAGCGAGCCCCACCATGAGGCCGATCAGCAACAGTGCTGTGATGAGGACCTTCTTCTTTCCTCGCGCAGCCGTGTTTCTTGTTGCAGGCATTTCTAAAACCTCCTTATCAGCGAGCGCTTCTCTTTCATAGAGTGCTGTCTTGGTCCAAAGTTTACACCCTGTCACTATCATTGTACGACGGACGAGGGGCGATGGTGAGGGGCAGGTTCGTCCTTGAAGGAGGTGACCGATGTCGAGGACGAAACATTTGCCAGGCAACGGGTGTATAGTAGTGCGGAGGAGGGCGAAGCGTGTATCACGTTCAAGATGAGGTGAGCCTATTGAGAGCATCGCTCGCAGGAGAGACGGACGCATGGGGAGAGATCGTCGTGCGCTACAAGGAAGCCGTATTCGGCCTCTGCCTCGGATTCCTGCGCAACCGCGCCGATGCCGAGGATCTGACTCACGATGCGTTCATCCGTGCGTACACGAACCTGCATCGCTATAAGTTGGAGAAGAAGTTCTCCACCTGGCTATTCACCGTTGCTTCGAACCTGTGCCGAAACAGGCTTCGCTACAGGCGCTATCACCCGGTGATCGCGCCTCCAGATTACGTGAAAGGGGGGAACGACCCCGCGCACATCGTTGCCGCGGAGGACCGGAACAGCGCGGTGCGGCAGGCGATCGACCGGCTGCCGGTCAGTTATCGCGCTCCCCTGGTGCTGCGGTACTACAATGAGCTGTCGTACAAGGAGATCGCTGAGGTCCTCTCCCTGCCGGAGGGGACGATAAAGACGAGGATTCATCGTGGAAAGTTGCTACTGAAAAAGGACATGGAAAAGGACGGGGTGGTCTATTATGAGAGTGGATAATCTGGATCAAGCGCTCTCAGAGACATTGCATCAGGAAGTGCAGGAAGAGGCGTATCGCATCGAGCAATTGGAGGAGCGGGTCGTTTCGGAGATTGAAGGACGCGTTCCGAGAAGAGGGATTGGCGACGTATTCCGAAGGATGCTCGCCCCATCGCGTGGTGCTCGCATTGGGCAGCTGGCGACGGTTGGGTTGACAGCGATCATCTTTCTGACATTGGGGGTCTTCCTGTCCGGAAAGATATTCCCTTCCCATCACGCCGAGCTGACTCCGATAGTATCCGCTGCGGCAAACGGGGAGAATCAAGTGTTGTTCGTGATGCCCGCTCCTGGTGCGCACAGCGTCAGCGTTGTTGGAAACTTCAACGGGTGGGAAGCGACTCCCCTCACCGACAAGAACGGAGATGGGATATGGACAGCCAGCATCCCCCTTCCGGATGGGCGTTACGAATATGCATTTGTCGTTGATGGGAAATGGTGGGGACAGGATCCCTTGGCCGATGGATACGTTCACAGCTTCGGAGAGTACAACTCGGTTCGTTATGTTGGCCAAGTGGGGGGAGGAGCATGAGAAGGTCACCGATCATTCTCTTCACACTCGTTCTGCTCGCTCTCTATCCCACGCTCGTGAGCGCAGGCCCAACGATGAACGACGTTCAGCAAGCTCTCGTCGACCTGACACCAGCGCGCTCTGTTGAGATCATGGATGCGTTCTCGCTCGGATTCAAGCAGGGGCGGCTGAATATCTCGGACACACTGCACTTGATCAACCGCCTGCATGACTACCCGGGTGAACAGGTGGACAAGGAGGGGATAGTGCTGGCGATCGCTCATGCGCTGCAGGACGATCTTCCAGCGGCCATGCTGATGGAGAAGGCAGAAGAAGGGATGGCGAGAATGGTCCCCCTGGATGTGATACTCAATGGGGTGAAGGGACCACCGCGCATATTGGGATTGACAGAACGAGAGTACCTGCTCAGTGCGACAAAAGGTACTCTGTACTCCAAGGGGATTTTCGCCTCTCCTTCCGGAGAGAAGGCGGCAACGGAATCCCTCCCACTCCCCCGTTTCGATACTTTAGTAAATGAAATTTCTGATGCTTTGGCCGACTATGTTGAATCTGGTCAAAGCCCGATGGAAGGGCCACTGCTGTACCAGCAGGTGAGCGACCGCCTGAACGATCTCTCCAGCTTGAAGGCGCCGATCATACCGGCAGGAGATGCACGGCTTGTGCTGGAGCGGATTACTCCAGCAGATTTGACGTCTGTTGTGCTTAAATTATTTGAATAAAAAAGGAGGAAGCATGAAGAAGAGAACAGCAATTGTCTTCGCCCTCATTGCGCTGATAGCGCTTGTCGGTGTAGCCGCTTTGGCACAGGGAGTTCCCGCCCCAAAAGGGATCGTCATAAAGCCACCGGACACACCCGGACTAACGGCGCAGGTGTGGGTGGACAAGGGAGCATACACGATAGGCGAGAAGATCCAGGTGCACTTCAGCGTAAACCAGGATGCCTTCGTGTACATCTACGATATCGACGCAGCAGGGAAGGTAAGCCTGCTCTTTCCTAACTACTACTCGCAGAACAACCGGGTGAGCGCTGGGGAGCATGTGCTCCCTGACTCACCGTCGTACAACCTGACCGTGGTGCAGCCTACAGGGACGGAATACCTGCAGCTGATCGCCAGCGCTGTCCCGCTCAACGTGACGCCACAGTTCCAGATAACGGCTCCGTTCCCGCTGATGGGAAGCGACCCTGATGCGTTCAAGCTGCAGCTTCAGGGACAACTGATGGGAGTCGTCCCCGATCCGCAGTGGGGGGAGGACTGGACGAGCTTCGATGTCGTTTCAGGATACGCCCCAGAATATGGGACTGTGATCATCAACTCCGCACCGAGCGGCGCCTGGATCACGGTAGATGGAACCTTCGTTGGGTACACGCCGCGCAGTTTGTATGTCTCGCAGGGCTATCACCAGCTGACGGTAGGCAAGGACGGATACGCAAGCTACAACCGCGGGGTGTTCGTAATCGGAAACCACACCCGCACGTTCAATATCACCCTCAACCCTCTCGCTCCGGTGAATCAGCCCCCGACAGCGGCGTTCAGCTTCACCCCGACCAACCCGATCGCCGGTGGCTGGGTACAGTTCAACGCCTCTGCATCGAGTGACAACGATGGAACGATCTCATCGTATGCATGGAACTTCGGCGATGGAACGACCTCCTCAGGGATGACCCGCTACCATCAGTTCGCCGCCCCAGGAACATACACCGTCGTCCTCACCGTCACCGATAACGACGGCGCCACCAACACGGTCTCGCACACCGTCCAGGTCGGCACCACCAATCAGCCCCCAACAGCGGCGTTTAGCTTCACCCCGACCAACCCGATCGCCGGTGGCTGGGTACAGTTCAACGCCTCTGCATCGAGTGACAACGATGGAACGATCTCATCGTATGCATGGAACTTCGGCGATGGAACGACCTCCTCAGGGATGACCCGCTACCATCAGTTCGCCGCCCCAGGAACATACACCGTCGTCCTCACCGTCACCGATAACGACGGCGCCACCAACACGGTCTCGCACACCGTCCAGGTCGGCACCACCAATCAGCCCCCGACAGCGGCGTTTGACTTCACGCCAGCTTCTCCCAGCGTGGGAGAGTGGGTGCGCTTTGATGGGAGCAGCTCGTTTGACGGCGATGGATCCATCGCCTCCTACTTGTGGAACTTCGGTGATGGAAGTGCCACGGGAAGCGGAGTGGTCGTCTACCACAAGTTCAACGCTGCCGGAACGTACAACGTCGTGCTCACGGTGATGGACAACGACGGTGCGTCTGATACGCAAAGCCACGCACTGCAGGTCGGACCGACCAATCAACCCCCGGTCGCCGCGTTCAACTACTCGCCACTCGCACCAGCCGTGGGCGAGAACATCATTCTTAATGCCAGCCCGTCCTACGATAGCGACGGGACGATCAGTTCCTACGCGTGGGATCTGGACAACAACGGCACAACGGACGCGACGAACCAAGCAATATCGGTCACTTACTACGATGTCGGGCCACATCCGGTGCGACTGACAGTGACTGACAACAACGGTCTCTCCTCCTCGACAACGCAGGTCATCAACGTCGGCGTCAGTGGGGTGCCAGGACAGCCAGCGATGGGGAATACCCCCGGTATCTTCGTGTGGGGAACGGACACGTGGCACATCACGGTTAACGCTGGTGCTGGCT
>JAGGSM010000299.1 GCA_021159105.1 Candidatus Bipolaricaulota bacterium | reverse complement strand
GCCGTGGACATTATTGGCGGATCCGTGAACAATCAAGCCTGTCAACAGCACCCTTCCAAACTTCTCATCTTGCCATCCGCACGACGGCGAGACACCACTGATGCCATATAGAACTTGCCCGATTGTATTGTTGTACATGTCGAGTTTTCCTGCTATTCGCAACAAAACCCCATATTGACTTAAAATTATCTCATTATCGTTTAACTCATAATGATCGTACAAGGTCGGGGAAGTAGGCCACAACACGATACTCCCTACTTTGTTCTGCCAAATAAAGCATTCTTCAATGGTCACACTGTTGCTTCTAACAAGGATGCCAGTTTCGTTGAGTGCGACAATACAAGACTGGTTCCTTGTCATTTCGAGTGGGTAAGGCCTCCTAATCTCAAACGGGTACAAAGTGCGGGTTGATCTTCCTGAAATTCAGTTTGCCTGTAAGAAGGTACACGATGATTTTGAAGTTCCTGGCGGTGCGGTACCCTCTGGCCTTTGCTTTGGCAGCCTGAATCAATGAATTCAGCCCTTCCAATAGGCCATTGTTAATCTGAAATCGCTTCCAGTTGATGACTCCCTCCCAATGCCTCTTGATCGTATGGGCAGCTTTCCGCATTGGCTCTAGGCGGGAATGCGTTGCCCACCAATACCATTTCTTGAGCAGGATGACAAAACCGGACAGTGAACAGGCGTTGTAGATCTCCTGAAAGTTCTCCCTGATGTGGAGCGCTCGGATCGTCTTGAGATTGAGCTTGGGGACTTCAAGAGATGCTAGGGTTTCCCTCTGTTTTGTGCTGAGATTACTACGGTTCTTCAGGACCAGATACTTCTCTCCCTTGAGCAGCGGATTCTCTTTTACTTCCGCCTTCCTGACTGCATCTACCGCATCATTGATCACTTTCAAGATATGGAACTTGTCAAAGGTGATCTCCGCTTGGGGTAAGTTCTCCCTCACCCCTTTAATGAATGCAGGTGACATATCGCAGCTGACCTGCTTTACCTGTGTTGGCTCAATATCACGCTTGGCCAACTCACCCGCGAATTCTTTCACTGTCTCGCTCCCTTTGCCTTCAGCAACATGGAGCGTTCGCTTCTCTCCCATGTCCACAAAGAGGGTGATATACTCGTGCCCCTTGGCCCGGCTGGTCTCGTCCATCCCTACAGTATTCACCTCGGACCAGTCAGTCTCTTTCCGCCCTCGCTCGGTGTAACTCTCTAACAGTCTCCATAGCTTGGCATCCGTCTCCCCGATTATTCGCCCTACATCGTGCACCGGCATGTGTGAGCACAGTTGCAGAATGAGTGCTTCAAAGAGAAGGGTGAATCCGCTGTTCAGTCCGGCCCAGGGAGGGGTGATGAGCCGGACCTTCCCCTCATCGGTCTTCACTCTTGGGGTGCGACAGTGCAAGCGGCATTCATGTTCGAAGAAGTTTAAGTGTCGCCATATCTTGTTGACGGTGTCGTAGACCTTGAATTCACCCTTGCTCCCCGATTCCTCGTCCTCGTAGACAAAGGTGGCCCCTCGGCGAAAATCAATGAAAATGTCGAGTTGCTTCTGACCTTCGTCAAAGCGAATCTCCTTGATGAACCAGGGCGGTTCGATGGCAAGCGCTTTCTCAAACAGGGTATTCATCCGCATTAGTTCCCTCCTAAGACGATGATATTCCAGCACAAGAATACAATGCCTTAGCCCCATTTACCCACTCGAAACGACAAGGAACCCCTAAATAGATAGCTGTGCCACTGATACTCCTTTAGTTGTCGTTCTATCGGTACCCAGGACGCGGAGCGGGTCAAGAACCAAGCGGTGCAGGGTTCAGTTTCCAAGCGTTGCCAATAGTCAAGGCCTGATCCGCTACAGAGAACCTGCTCCCACTCTTCTAAGCGTAAGTAAGCCGACCTTTTGGCTCCGGTATCGGTCTTCCTAATTCGGTTGCGGTATCTATCCATTCCTGAATGATCTGCTCGGCATTCGAAAGGGCCTCTTGATAGCTATCACCGTCAGCCATACACCCTGGGAGTTCTGGGACTTCGGCGATAAACGCATTGTCCTCTGCGCTCCAGAAGATGATAATTTCGTACTTCGTATTCATGATCGATCCTCCAAAGTCAGATCGTATTTCACGATCACTCCACGCACCTGCTTCACCTGGTAGGGTTTGCCCTTGCCGTTCTTGGGCTGTAAATTGAGAATCTCTTCTACGTGCCTATTCGTAAAAATATGATGATCGCCCTTAATACGTTCCTCAAATCCGAGTTTTTGGGCCAACACGCAACGTTGCACACAAGGTGCAACGCTACACAAGATAACAGCAGCTCATCCGTAGCGTGGGAGCTTGTCTCCCACGTTGTTTAGGGTTTAGAAGAAGCCCGCGCTGATCTGGCAACAGGACGCGTATCTGGGCCAACGCATGACGTTGCACACCTGTCTGCGTGCGACCACGCACAGGCAGGCAAGGTGCAACTATAACGTGGTAGACAAGCTACCACGCCACATACGATTTGGTGTCATGGATGTGTTGTCGCCTGTGTAGCCCTGGTTGCTGTCGTAGCCGTTGTAGCGTGGGAGCTTGTCTACCACGTTGTTCTTGGATCATAAGCACGGAAAAAGGAAGTTAGGGCGGGAGGATTCGAACCTCCGATCACGGCGCCAAAGGCCGGTGCCTTACCGCTTGGCTACGCCCTAAAAGACTAGATCTTCTGTTGGGATGTCGCTTGAGACGACTACGGGCGTTTCTTCTTCTCCAACGACTTCCCTGTATTTTTCCAGGACCGCCTGTTCCAGCTTCAAGCGAAATTCATTGTCAATCGGATGAGCGGTGTCACGGAACTCGCCGTTCTTCACTTCCCGGCTGGGCATGGCGACGAATAGCTCTTTCTTCCCTTGAATCACCTTGACGCTATGGATGATAAACACTTCATCGAAGATGACCGAACAGAAGGCCTTCAGATTGCCCTCACTGTGCATCGGCCGGATCTCCACCTTCGTTATCTCCATCCCTCGGCTCCCTCTGTGTTAGGCTTATGCAAAACCGATATTAGCAAAGATTGTCTGCAGTTTCAATCTTGGTCAATTGTCCCGGCACCTTCATTATGCTCATGTGGCGTTGCACCTTGAGTGCGACGTTGTGTTTGTGCTGCAGGATATGCTTCAACGTGGCAGTCTGCCTGTCTTGAGAAGCGAACAGGACTGCCATGCTACGAAAGAAGGAATTGTGCTTGTTGGCCTGTCATGTCACGCGTTAATGAACTACCCCGTCGCAAGCCGACAATGAATCAAACCTAGACTTGTTACTCTTGACTCGTCAATCTCCTCCGATGGTGAATACGGTGACTCCCTCTCCTCCCTCCCTCGGTGTTCCCGGGCCGTAGGAGGTGATGAATGAACAGGAAGACAGGTAGTTTCGTATCGCGTCCCGCAGTGCGCCTGTCCCCTTGCCGTGCAGGATGCTGGCGTGCTTGATGTCTGAGAGGAGGAGCTGATCGAGGTAGATCTCCACATCGCGCAGCGCCTCGGCGACCGTCATCGCACGCACGTTGAGCTGCAGCGGCACGCTGTTGGAGCGAGTTCTGATCGCACGAGTCGCTTCTCGCCTTTCGCGATCCCTCCTATGCCGCCCCTTGGCAGGTTCGATGTCCCTTGCGTCCGTTGTGAGGCGCACCCCGGATAGGTCGATCGTCACCTTCCCGTGCGGGAGAATGTGCATCACCTTCCCGTCGGCGTTCACGCTGCGCACGTGCACGATCTGTCCCACGCTTAGCCAGTCCGCTGATGGCGGGGCCGCTGCCTCGCTCAAGGTGACACGTTGATCTTTCTCCTGCAGGTCCTCCCGAATGCGCACCAGTTCGCGGTAAGTCGCCCGCGCTGTTTCCTCGTCACGCGCAGCGTTCAACTGCGCCAGCAGCTTCTCCACCTGCGTCTGGCTGTCACGCAGGAAAGCATCCAGCTCTCTTGTCCGCGATGAGAGTGTCCCTTCCTTCTCCTGCTCAAACGCCTCTATCTTCTCCTGGTAGGCTTGCTTCAGATTCTCCGCTTCCGCCAGCTCCTGCTCTGCCTTGCGCCGATGGCGGAGCATGGTCTGCCGCTCGCGCTGCAGCTCCTCGATGATGTCCTCGGCGCGAATCTCCCCTTTAGAGAGGAACGACCGGGCGCGCTTCACCAGGTTCGGTTGCAGGCCGAGGCGCTGGGCGATGACAAAGGCGTTGCTCCTGCCGGGGACACCCTCAACCACGCGGAAGGTCGGTGAAAGGGTACGCACGTCGAACTCCATCGATGCCGTCTTCACCTCTGGGTGGCGGATGGCGAAGAACTTGAGCGGCGTGAGGTGGGTGGAGATGGCAACGAGAGCCTCGCTCTCCAGAAGATCCTCGATGATCGCCAGGCCCAGCGCTGCTCCTTCCTGCGGATCGGTCCCCGCACCGAGCTCATCGAGGAGGATCAGGCAATCGTCGTCTGCCTCCCGCAGGATGGAGACGATGTTACGCATGTGGGCGGAGAAGGTAGAAAGGTTCTGCGATATCGACTGCTCGTCCCCGATGTCGCTTCGTATCTTGGACATGATGCGAATTTCTGAATCGGGTGAGGCGGGAATGGGGATGATCGACTGCGTCATGAGAGTGAGCAAACCGATCGTCTTCAACGTCACCGTCTTACCGCCCGTATTCGGCCCGGTGATCACCGTCATTCGCAGGCTTCCGCCGATGGAGAGCGATATCGGGACCACCTTGTCCACATCAAGCAGCGGGTGGCGGGCGTCCCGAAGCGCGATGCGGTTCGCCAGGCGCGGAAAGGCGCAGCGGTTGGAGATGGCGTAGGCTCCGCGGGCAAAGAGGGAGTCGATGTGAGCGAGGATCGAGCGATCGCGCAGGAGCGGAGTGCGCTTTTCCACCACCGCATCCGTCAGCTCGCGCAGGATGCGCGTTCGTTCATCGCGGATCTGGCTTGCTAGCTGCGCCAGCATGTTGTTGTCCGGGACGAGTACGCTCGGCTCGGCGTACAGGGTCTGCCCGGTAGCGGAGCGGTCGTGCACGATCGCCTGCATGTCACCGATTGCCCCGCTCTTGATGGGGATGACGAGCCGCCCGTTGCGGCGGGTGATCACCGCTTCGCTGATCATCTCGGCGTTGCGATCCATCGTAGTGCGCAGCTTCTTCTCGATCCGCGCTTCCAGCGTCCGGCGCTTGCGTGTCAGATCACGCAGTGTTGGCGAAGCGTCATCGCGCACCTCACCCCCCTCATCGATCGCGCGGCGAATCCTCTTAGCAAGCGACGTGCCATCGAACAGCCGCTGCGCGTGGCGCTTGAGAACGTCGACTTCCTCTGCGGTCATGAGATTTGTGCGGATGCGCTGCGTGGATTCGAGCGTGCGCAGGACGAGGAGGAGCGCTTGCCCATCGAGGAAGGACTGCTCCTCGGCGCGAGATAGCAGCGGGGCGATGTCCTCCACCCCGCCGAGGGAGAAGCGGGAGTAGCGATTGAGGTAAGAGATCGCTTCATCGACCTCTGCCATTCCTGCCTGAATCGCATCGCGATCGGTTGTAGGTTCGAGAGAGGCTATTGCTTCCTCGCCGAGAGATGAAGAGGCGTAGGCCTTGACCACGCCCTTTAGGCGGTCAAACTCCAGGTCGTGCAGGGTCTTTTCATTGGCGACAGCCACGCCTTACAGCATCTCCTCCGGGAGAAGCTTAGCCGCAGTGGCGACCATCTCATCGATGATCTCCTTCACCGGCTCGATCTTGTCGATCATCCCGCTGATCTGACCGGCCATCAGCGACCCGGTCTCGGTGTCACCATCGTACACTGCGCGGCGCAGCCCACCGACGGCCAGAACCTCGAACTCCTCGCGTGGCCGACCCTCCTTCTCAAAAAGGGCGAACTGCTTGCTCATCTTGTTCGCTAGCGTGCGCACCGGCGCGTTGATGCTTCTACCTGTGACGAGGGTCGAGCGTTCGTTCGCCTTCAGGATGGCTGTCTTGAAGTTCTCGTGCGCTGGAGCCTCAACCGAGGCGAGAAAGCGCGTGCCCATCTGAACTCCACGTGCCCCGAGGACGAGCGCTGCGGCGAGTCCTCGCCCATCGGCGATTCCTCCGGCAGCGATCACTGGGATATTCACGGCATCTACCACCTGCGGAACGAGGACGATCGTCGTCACCTCTCCCACGTGTCCCCCGGACTCCGTCCCCTCGGCTATTACCCCATCGGCACCGGCTCGTTCCATCCTCCGCGCCAGCGATACCGCCGGGACAACGGGGAAGACCTTGATCCCCGCCTCCCTAAGCTTTGGAATGTACGGTGCAGGGTTCCCCGCGCCGGTCGTCACCATCGTTACCCGCTCGCGCAGCACGACCTCCAACTGTGCCTCGATGTTGGGATCGAGCAGCATCAGGTTGACGCCGAATGGCCTGTCGGTCCGCGTGCGAACATCTCTGATCTGCTCTATGAGGACGTCCGGTGGCATCCCGCCGGAGCCGATGATTCCCAAGCCCCCTGCAGCGGAGACGGCAGCGACGAGCGGGGCGCGCGACACGTGCGCCATCCCCCCGAGGAAGATCGGGTAGCGGATACCGAGCAAGTGGCAGATTGGGTTGTTCTCAAATGGTGTTGTCAATGTGATCTCCGTTCATTCTTCTTGTTGGACCTAGGGCTTGATCTCATCCCAATTTGGCACGCCCAGGCCCAGCTCCGCGAACGCCTCTTCCATCTGCTCGCGCGAGAGGGCACCGTGGTGCCACTTGGGGTTGTTCTCCATGAATGAGACGCCTTTGCCGAGGATGTTGTGCGAGGCGATGAGTGTAGGTCTTCCCGATCCCTGGCTAGTGATGAATTCATCGAATGCGGCGATGATCTCGTCGTAGTCGTGGCCACTGATCTCGTGCACGTTCCAACCGAAGCTCTTGAACTTGGCCGCAAGATCACCGACATCCATTACGCTGCTGGTGTAGCCGTCGATCTGGCACATGTTCCAGTCGAGGATGGCGCAAAGGTTGTCCGCGCGGTGATGCACGGCAGCGGTCGCTGCCTCCCACGGCTGCCCCTCCTGACACTCGGCATCGGAGATCGAGCAGTAGATGCGCGTGTCCTTCTCCGCCAGCTTTGCTGCTAGGGCCATCCCCACAGCAACGGAGAGGCCATTTCCCAGCGATCCACTCGACATCTCCACCCCCGGGATCTTCCATGCGGTCGATGGATGCCCCTGCAGGAGCGCTCCGAACGTGCGCAGGTGCCATAGCTCCTCGCGCGGGAAGTAGCCGCGGTCGGCGAGTATTGCGTAGAGAATTGGGCAGGTATGCCCGTTTGAAAGGAGGAATCGATCCCGATCCGGCCAGTTGGGGTTCTGCGGATCATGACGCAGGTAGCGGTAGTAGAGGACGGTCAGATCATCGGCCATCCCCATCGCGCCCCCTGGGTGCCCGGAATTGGCGTGGGTCACCATCTGCAGCACATCACCCCGCAGCTTGTTCGCCTTCTTCTTCAGATCCACAACATCCATCACATCCTCCTTTGCAAGCGTGCCTATGAGCTAATCTACCTGACGGGTGATAATACACGTTTATTGCCGGTTGTGGTAGCAGGGAGGTGGAACGAAATACAAGGGCGTGGTGCGCACAAACGCTGACCTGGTGGGTGGTAGAGGACTCGAACCTCTGGCCTCATGCACGTCAAGCATGCGCTCTCCCAGCTGAGCTAACCACCCAATCGAATTAGCAAGAGGCGGCGACCGGATTCGAACCGGTGAATCAGGGATTTGCAGTCCCTTGCCTTTCCACTTGGCTACGCCGCCAAGCAGGAAAGATTATAGGGGCTCAAGCAAGATCCGTCAACGGCCCGGTGCAACTAGCGAAGTTTGCATGTCGATACCCTCCCTTTCTATGCTTGGGAAAAACGGGGGTACGACAATGCACGGAAAGTTCGAGTTTCATGGGACAGGCAGGAGCTACTTCTGGCTTACACTTTGGACGGGTCTTCTGACGGCGATTACCCTCGGCCTGTACTGGCCGGCCGCATACGCGGCACAGCAGCGGTGGATCGCCGAGAATACGCTCATCGATGGCAAGCAATTGGTGTTCACCGGGACGGGGATGGGCATCTTCTCACTGTGGCTGAAGATCCTCTTCCTGTCGATCATTACCGCGGGCATATACGCCCCCTGGGGATGGTGCGCCATCAAGCGCTGGCAGGTTGACAACACCTACTTCGCCGATCCAGGAGACGTGGAGAATCTGTAGCGCTACGGCCTTCGCATCAGCCAGTTGTTGGACGAACTCGCGTCAGGGGAGCCGCTGTAGTCTAGGTTATTGATGTGGATCTTGATCTGGTCGTACGCCTCGTTGCCGTACTCATCGTGAATAGTGAGCGTAATCGTCGCGTCTTCTCCGCCGAAGCGATCCGACATCGGCGCGTGGTAGATCGGCGTCAGGGTGTCGGCATCCTCGAACGTCCCCTTGCTCGCCTTCCAGGAGAAGCATACATCGGTGCACGCCGGATTGGTCACCCTGCCGTGGAGTCTGACGGCTCCATTCTCGCTCATTGAGGAAGGATAGCGTCGCTCGATGAGCGGGCTTGGCCTGTCCGCAGGCCGAATCGTCACATTCTGTGCCGGAAGCGGATACCCAGGGTTCCAGCCGCAGGGGGAGGAACAGCACGGTGCCGGCGCCACGTTACACGTCGGGATGGTAACGTGTTGGATGCACTGGGATTCGCACGGCGGTTGCTCGTGCTGACAGCGGTTGATCTTGGGCGGGGTCCAACACGGGTTTGGCCGATCTTGGCACTGCGAGCTCATCTGAGGAGTACCACAGTTCAAGGGATCGCCGCGCACTCGCACGTACATCTGATCACTGGCGCTCACACCATTTGAATCGGTCACGGTCAGGGTTAGCGTGATACACTCATCGCAGCCACAGACAGACGGTGCTGTGTAGATCGGATTCTGCTGGAACGAGTTGTCAAACCTTCCGCGCCTTCCTTCAGCGCTCCAGTGGTAGGCAACCGCGCCGTTCCCCACGCCCTGCGCCGAACCGTGCAGGCGCACGCTCTCCCGCTCGTTTAAGGTGACGTTAGCCCCCGCATCGACAACAAGTGGAGCACTCACCGCAGTTTGCTGTACAACGGGCCTCTGTACGATCACGGGCTGAGTCTGCTGAACCGTGGCGGCAACGGGATCCTCTGAGCCCACATCGGACGCTGGCGCGGCAGAAAAGAGAAAGACCGCTACTGCAATCCCCAGCATTGCAACGAGGATCAGCCATGTTGAGTTGTCATTCATCGTATGCACCTCCTTGAAGTTGCCGGCGCCATTAAACATACATGCGATTCCGCCTGCAGCTGCCACCGGCCGATCCCCCTCACACCGTTTACCTTACAATGAACACCCCCTGTAAGTCAATCCTTGCGCTCCAAGGATGCAGCCAGCTCTGCATCAGGCGACTGAATGAGGAGATTCTGTCTGCTTATGCTGTACTACGTGTCCGTACGAACAGGGCAGTCCAAGCGAGAAGGAAGCCGGAGAGGAGTGAGAAGGCGGGTAGGTAACCGATCTTTGCCAGTAGTAGCCCGATGATGATCGGCCCGAGCGCTTGGCCTGTGTCGGCGATCGTCCCGAACACCCCCATCGCCGCGCCGAGCGATTCCCGCTTCGCCAGGTCTGCGACAAGCGCTCCGGTCGATGTGGTCACAAACGCCTCCCCCAACCCGAACAGGACCGCCAGCGCGGCGAGGATCCAGAACGAACTGAACAGTGGGATCAGAGCGAAGGGAACGGCGCACAGAATCATCCCAACGACGATCGGAGAGCGCCTACCGTAGCGGTCGGAGATCCGTCCCATAAGAGGCTTGGCGATCACGCTCGTACCGGTGAGGATCGTCCACAGCAGCCCAGCCAATGCCACGTTCAGGCCCGCCTTTTCGACCACGTACAGAGGGAGGAAGGCGTGCAGGACGCCCATCGTCATGTTCTGCACCCCTTCCATCCCCGCGGTGAGGACGACCGGCCCGGAGCGCACCACTTCAACCAATCCTCGCACGGTCTTCCTGTAGATCTCCCGCACGCTGCGCGCCTTCTCCCGCGCGTCCTCGCGCATCCCCGGGATGAGCCACACAGCGATCACCAGCGACAGGACGCCGACCCCGCCTATGATCGCATAGATCGTGTGGAAATTCCCCACGCTCGGTTCTCCGCCGCTCGCCAGGAGGTAGAGGAGCCCGCCGGCGAGGAAACCGCCGAGGGCGTTGGTGGCGATCTTGATCAGTGAGAACCAGGCCAGCAGTTCCCCTTTTCGCGCCCCGGCGAGCGCGGCGGCCGCCGCCATCACCACCGGCCCGTAGATCGCGGTCGCCATCCCGTGGAAGAAGCGGATCGGCAGGAGCTGCCAATCGCTTCCAACCAAGAGGTAGAGGAACGGCGTCAGTCCGAAGACCGCGGCGCCGAACAGGAGCGTCCGGCGCCTTCCGATCTGGTCGGAAATCGCCCCTGCCGGGGCCTTTAGGAAGATCCCTGTGATCGTCGATGCTGCAACGATCAGTCCGACCATCGCCGGAGAAGCGCCGAGCGAGGCGGCGAACAGCGGCAGGACCGGCGTCCGCGCCATGTTGTAGCTCGTGCGGGCGGAGAAGTCGATCGCGCACAGGGCGAAGAACCGTCGCGGGATGCGCTCGCGTCGCTCAGCGTCCTTCACTTAAATCAGCTTGATGTCTTCTTCTTCGCCCACTCGTACAGGGCATCGTACATCGGCGTTTCCCAGGCGATCTTCTGATGATCATCCGGAGAGAGGAGGGCGAAGCCGTAGGCGATCGCGGAGAGTCCAGCCTCCTCCGGCTCGTGATAGGCGGATGTTTCCGGATTGACGTCGGCGGTGGAGACGATCTTCGCCACCAGATCGAGCGCCGGGTCCTTACCCCACAGGTCGTGGTGCTGCATCAGGGTGACGAAGGTGCAGACCTCGCCGTCCGGCGTCTGTTCGTGGGAGAAGTCCGTGCCCTTTCCATCGAACGACTTGGCCCCAAGCTTCTTCGCCACATCGAGCACCTCGTCCCGCCCCACAAAGATAAACTGCGCCTCCGGATCGATGAACCGCTTGATCAGCCACGGGCAGGCCACCCGATCGATGTTACCGTGTTCACGCGTTACCCACTTCATATTGGACCTCCTTTGTCCCGATACAGATCTATTCTTCCAGACTCTACGCTGAACTACTTCATATTACAAGAGAACTGCTGTTGTAATCAGGCGTTAGCGACCTTTTTCTTCGCCCATTCGTACAGGGCGTCGTACATCGGGCTCTCCCAAGCGATCTTCTTGTGATCGTCCCTGGTCATGAGAGCGAATCCATGCGCGATCGCGCTCAAGCCTTCCCCTTCGGGTTCGTGGAAGGGCGAACGCTCGGGGTGGCCGTTGGCGGCGCATACGACCTTTCCCACCAAGGCGAGTGCCGGATCCTTCTCCCACAGGCCGTGTCGCATCAGCAGGGTGACAAATGTGCATGCTTCGCCCCCTTCCGGGAGCTTCTCGCGCGCAAAATCGGCCCCATCGGTATCGAACGATATTGCCCCCAGCTTCTCCGCTACACCCAGCACTTCCTCCCGCGGCACGAAGATAAACTGCGCCTCCGGATCGATGAACCGCTTGATCAGCCATGGACCGGCTATTCGATCGATGTTACCGTGCTCGCGTGTAATCCACTTCATGTTATCTTTCCTCTCGTTTCTCGATAGTACCCCGTGCCAATAGGCGGCACAAGCACCTGCAGTTCTCGATTAGATTGTCGCAGAGATTTGTTGCGAACCTCGCCCCCAGAAGTGCGCGATGAACCTACGAAAGCTCTAGGATATCGCCTCAGCGATTGCCTCGGCGAATCCGTCCGGGTTATCGTTCATCATGTCGTGGCCGGAGTTCTCCACAATGCGCACGTTGATCCCCTTAGCTGAGAGAGCCTCGACGTCCGGACTGGGGCAGGGTTTTCTGCCCGAAGATGAACGTGCGCGGAATGGAGAGGGCCAAGAGTTGCTCGCGAAATGTCGGTCGCCTATCTCTAATTAGTGATACAGCGCTTCTGTACATGGCCACAGGATCCGATGCCTGTACCGTCCCCGCGTAATCGGCCCAGCCTTTGGAGGCTAACACCCTCAGAAACATAGCGTAGCCACTCTTCACGTATTGCTCCTCGGACTGTGCGCAGGTCGGCCTAGTCACGATTCCCGGACCGGGGTCGAGATTGCCCTCATGCTCCGCGACAGCTATCCGGCGTCCATTCCCGGTTACTACATGAACAAGCGTCACTGGAACACGATCATCCTCGATGGAAGCATCTCGGATGCGCGCATCCCCAACGATGAGATCGAGGAGATGATCGACGAGTCCTACGACCTTGTCGTGGAGAGACT
>JAGGSM010000066.1 GCA_021159105.1 Candidatus Bipolaricaulota bacterium | reverse complement strand
TCCCTGTCCCACAAAAACCGCCTGAATAGGATTCAGGCGGTTTTTGTGGGACAGGGAAGGGGAATGAAACAGCAAGTAAAGATCAACGTCTATGGAATCGTGCAGGGGGTTGGGTTCAGACCGTTTGTTTACCGGCTGGCTCACTCCTACCGACTGACCGGCTGGGTATGCAACACCTCGGGAAGCGTCGAGATCGAGGCCGAAGGAGACGAGACCGCGCTTGCCGAGTTCATCTCTTCCCTGCGCACGCAGGCACCCCCTCGGTCAAGGATCGACAATCTGGAGGCAAGCTTCCATCCTCTTGCTGGATATGACGAGTTTGTTATCCGCGAGAGTCAGAGCGTGAAGAACGAGTATCAGCTTATCTCTCCCGATATCGCCACCTGCGAAGACTGCAAGAGGGAGATCTTCTCGCCAACTGACCGTCGCTACAATTACCCGTTCACCAACTGCACCAACTGCGGGCCGCGATTCACGATCATTAAGGACATCCCCTACGACCGGCCGAAGACGACGATGGATGAGTTTGTCATGTGCGCCGACTGTCAATCCGAGTACGATGATCCGCTCGATCGGCGGTTTCATGCCCAGCCGAACGCCTGTCCGGTGTGCGGGCCACGGGTGTGGCTCGTCGGTAAGGACGGCGCTCGTATCGAGGCGGACGATCCGCTGGCAGAGGCGTGTGAATTGCTGAGAGCGGGAAAGATCCTGGCGCTGAAGGGGCTGGGCGGATTTCATCTGGCATGCGATGCCACCAATGAAGATGCCGTGCACAGTTTACGCACCAGAAAGCATCGCCCCTCCAAGCCGCTGGCGGTGATGATCGCAACGATGGACAAGATCAGGGCACACTGCGCAGTGTCAGAGGAAGAGGAGGCCCTCCTTTCCTCTCCGGTGGCTCCGATCGTCCTTCTGCGCTGGAAGAAGGATGAATCCGATATCTCGCCTCTCATCGCCCCACAGCAGCACGATCTCGGAGTGATGCTTCCATACACTCCGCTGCACCACCTTCTGCTGCACAAGGCACAGATCCCGCTGGTGATGACGAGCGGGAACCTGAGCGGCGAACCGCTGGCAAGGGACAACGAAGAAGCGCTCGTCAAGCTCGCTGGGATCGCTGACTACTTCTTGCTGCACGATCGCGATATCCACGTGCGCTGCGACGACAGCGTGTGCGTTGTCGACCGCGGAACGCGCGTGATCCGAAGGGCGCGCGGCTACGCCCCTGACCCGATCGTCCTGCCCTTTCAAGCCCGTGAGATCCTTGCCTGCGGGCCCGAGCTGAAGAACACGGTCTGCCTGACCAGAGGGGAACACGCGTTCATCAGCCAGCATATCGGCGACATGGGCTCCGAGGAGGCGCTCTCACACCTCAAGGACACGATAGGCCATTACGAATCGCTCTTTCGCATCGCTCCCAAAGTCATCGCCTGCGACATGCACCCAGAATACGCCGCCACCAAGTACGGGCGAGCGTTGGCCGCTGAGACCAGCCTGCCCTGCGTCGCTGTACAGCACCATCACGCGCACATCGTGAGCGGGATGATCGATAACGAACTGGAAGGGAAGGTGATCGGGGTGGCCTTCGACGGAACCGGCTACGGCACGGACGGAGCGATCTGGGGTGGCGAGTTTCTGATCGCTGACTGGGCAAGCTTCGAGCGCGTCGGGCAGCTGGAATACATCCCCATGCCCGGTGGGGAAGCAGCGATAAGAAGGCCATATCGCATGGCGCTGGCTTATCTGTATACACTGTTCGGCGACGACATCGCGCTGGCCGGACTCCCGCTCGATAAAGTAGATCCGATCGAGCGACGCGTGATCGCACAACAGATCGAGAAGGGGATCAATTCTCCACTGACCTCATCCGCCGGAAGGCTGTTTGACACGGTGGCGGCACTTATCGGGGTGCGGGAAGAGATCGATTACGAGGGGCAAGCGGCGATCGAACTGGAAGCAGTGGCGGCAAAAGAGAATCAGGATTCAAGGGGCTATCCGTTCTCAATCGACAAGGAAGCGCAAACACAAGTTGTACGACTGGAAAGCACCATCTCATCGATCCTACGCGACGTGCGCTCCGGCGTTCCACCGGCTACCATCTCTCTGCGCTTTCACCGAACCATGGCCGCGGTGATCGCCGAAATGTGCGAGCTGATAGCCCAAGAAACGAGCCTGGAAAGGGTGGTGTTGAGTGGCGGCGTGCTGCAGAACCGGCTCCTGACGCATCTGGCGAGCGCAGCGCTCGAAAGTAAGGGACTGGAAGTCTTCTCTCATCACCGCGTTCCGTGTAACGATGGAGGAATGTCGCTGGGACAAGCGGTAGTCGCTCATTTCGCGTCAAATGAACCGCCCCGCAGCAAGCAGGGGATCAAGACAGGAGGATGAATAGAAAATGTGTGTAGCAATTCCGGGACTGATCAAATCGATCGATGGATCTCTAGCGCAAGTGGAGATCGGCGGGATCACCCAGACGGCCAACCTGCAGCTCTGCCCGCAGGCCAAGGTCGGAGACTACGTCATCGTTCACACCGGCTACGCGATCAACACCCTCGATCAGCAGGAAGCAAAAGAGACGTTGGAGCTGTTTGAAGCGATTGCGCGCGTGGCACAGGAGGAGAATTGATCCCTCCAGTACTGCAAGCCGCCTCAGCCGGAGTCAGGCCATGAAGTACGCCTCCGAGTTTCGCGACAACCGGCTCGCCCGTGGTCTCATCGCCAAGATCGAGCGCTCATCACGCACGCCGGTGAAGTTCATGGAATTCTGCGGTAGCCACACCGTGGCCATCTTCCGTTACGGCATTAGGCAGGTGTTGCCAGAGACGGTGACGACACTCTCCGGGCCGGGCTGCCCGATCTGCGTTACGGCAAACGTCGACCTGGATAAGGCGATCGCCCTGGCGCGCATCCCAAACGTGATCATGACCAGCTTCGGCGATGTGCTGCGGGTGCCGGGAAGCTACACCAGCCTGCAGGCGGTGCGCGCGGAGGGGGCGGATGTGCGCGTTATCTACTCAGCGATGGATGCGCTCAAGATCGCCGCGGACAACCCCGCTAAGCAGGTGGTTCTTCTAGGAATAGGCTTTGAAACAACGACTCCCACCATCGCCGCCGCCATACTGCAGGCAAAGCAGGAGTCCCTGACCAATTTCTCCGTCCTCTCCTGGCACAAGCTCAGCCCTCCGGCGATGAAGGCCCTGCTCGACTCTGGAGATGTCGCATTGGACGGGCTCATCTGCCCGGGGCACGTCTCGATCATCACCGGTTCGCAGGCATGGGAGTTCATCGCCCGCGACTACGGCATCCCGTGCGTCGTCGCCGGTTTTGAGCCGCTCGACATCCTCCAGTGCGTGGACATGCTGGTGACGCAGGTGGAGAAGAAGGAAGCGCGGGTGGAGATCGCCTACAGCCGCGGGGTACAGCGGGAGGGGAACACAGTCGCCCAGAAGCTGGTGGATATGGTCTTTGAGCCATGCCCTGCGCAGTGGCGCGGAATGGGGACGATCCCCGCGAGTGGGTTGAAACTGCGGCCCGAATACAGCATGTTCGATGCTGAAGAAATATTCGACATCGATCCCGGGCCGACCCGCGAGCCTGCGGGCTGTATCTGCGGTGAGGTGCTGCGCGGAGTGAGCACCCCGCTCGATTGCCCGCTGTTTGGTAAGGTGTGCCATCCGGAGAACCCGGTCGGGGCCTGCATGGTCTCTTCCGAGGGGAGCTGCTTCACCTACTACCTGTATGGAGGGAAGAATGAGTGATACGATCCTGCTTGCCCACGGAAGCGGCGGAAAGATGGCGCACAGGTTGATCGAGGAAGTCATCCTCTCAGATCTCTCCAACCGGGTGCTCGCCCGCATGGACGACTCCGCCGTTCTCGATCTGAGCGGACGCACGGCCTTCACCACGGACAGCTACGTTGTCAGCCCCATATTCTTCCCGGGAGGAGACATCGGCAAACTCGCTGTCTGTGGTACAACAAACGACCTGGCGATGTCGGGGGCTGATCCACTGTATCTTTCGCTGTCGTTCATCATCGAAGAGGGATTCCCGATATCAGATCTCAAACGCATTCTGTCCTCTATCCGCAATACGGCACGGGAGGCGGGCGTGCAGATCGTCACCGGGGATACCAAGGTCGTCAACCGCGGCAACGTCGACAAGCTGTACATCAACACCGCGGGAATCGGGAAGATTCCATCGGGAGCGAACATCTCCGGAGCGAACATCGCCCCCGGTGACAAGGTGATCCTGTCGGGGTCGATCGGCGACCACGGTATTGCCATCATGAGCAAGCGCGAGGGACTGCACTTCTCCACCGAGCTTGAGAGCGACTGCGCCCCCTTGAGCGGACTGGTGGCCGACATGATCGCAACAGGGGCGCGGATTCATGCCCTGCGTGACCCGACCCGCGGAGGGTTGGCAACAACGCTTAACGAGCTGAGCGATCAGTCAGGGGTGAAGATCATGATCGAGGAGGAGAAGATCCCAGTACGGGACGAAGTCCTCGGAGCATGCGAGATGCTCGGTTTCGACCCGCTGTACGTGGCCAACGAGGGAAAGCTGGTCGCGTTCGTCGCCCCTGAGGATGCAGAAAGTGTGATCGCCGCGATGCGGAAAAACAAGTACGGAGCGCAGGCCACAATCATCGGGCAGGTGGAACAGACCGAGAATCCCTGCGTCGTCATGAAGACGGTCCTGGGGGCATCGCGATTGATCGACATGCTCGTGGGCGACCTTCTGCCGAGGATCTGCTGATATGCACGAACTAGCGGTGACAGAAGAGATACTGAACCTCGTCGTTTCCGAGGCGGAGAAGAGCAACGCCACTAAGGTGAAGCACGTCAAGCTGGTCATCGGCGAGATGACGGGTATCGTCAACGAATCCGTCTCGTTCTACTTCAATGAGATCAGCAAGAGCACGATCGCCGAAGGGGCGGTGCTGTCATTTAGAAGGATTCCGGCCGCCGGGCGCTGTCGAGATTGTGGCCATGAGTTTGAGGTGAAGGACTTCGTTTGGGCCTGCCCGCAGTGCGGATCGCTCAACATCGATATCAAAGCGGGTAAAGAGCTGTATCTAGAAAGCATCGAGGTGATATGATGGAAATAAAGGTTTTGAAGCCTATTTTAGGCGCCAACGATCAGCGGGCGGAGGAGAATCGCGGACTGCTTGAGAAGAACAAGATCGTCGCTATCAACTTCACCGCGTCTCCGGGAGCGGGAAAGACGAGCCTGCTCATGGCGACGATCAAAGCACTGCGAGAAGAGTTCCGCATCGGGGTCGTCGAGGGGGACGTGAGCTCAGCGATCGACGCGGAGACCGTGAGTAAAGAAGGAATCCCTGTCGTTCAGATCAACACCGGCGGCGCGTGCCACCTGGACGCGACGATGCTTTCCAACGCCCTCGCTAACCTTCCGGTTGACGACCTGGACGTCCTGCTCATCGAGAACGTGGGAAACCTCATCTGCCCCGCCTCGTTCGCCCTGGGCGAGCACAGGAAGGTGCTGGTAGCGAGCGTCCCCGAGGGGCACGATAAACCGCACAAGTACCCTGTGATGTTCTCCGAGTCCGATGCAGTGGTGCTGAACAAGATCGATCTGCAGCCATATGTGGACTTCGATCGTGACAAGTTCTACTCCGCGGTCAACGGCCTGCGGGAAGGGGCGATCATCTTCCCTGTCTCTTGCAAGACGGGAGAAGGGATCGATCGATGGGTGTCTTGGCTCAGCGAGCAGATCAGAAGCGAGCAGCGCGCCTGACCCGTTCTATCGCTATCCGATAGAAGACCGCTCCACCACGAAGAGCACGAAGAAAGGCAAGAACAGCCTGGTGGTTCAGTAGCTGGCATAGTCTACGACACCACCTCAGGGGGACATCGCACAGCCCATTGTCGCATTCGATGGGTTATCTCAGTCTGTTCTTCGTGTCCTTTGCGCTCTTCGTGGTGACTTCTTCTTGACATACGTCCTACGCGAACGGAAATTTGATTCAATGCTCACTCGAAATGCCAAAGAGCCAAATCTCTTTACTTCACATCGACAGTATAGGTTATTGAATCAGTGTTTCCGTCGTTGTCGGTGATCGTGAGTGTTACGTCGTAGGATCCGGCATTTGGGAAGCTCGTCTTGGCTGTTACGCCTGTTGCATCGGTCTTGCCGTCGTCATCGAAGTCCCACTCGTATGAGACCACTTCCCCGTCGAAGTCGAAGGAGTCAGAGGCGTCGAATGTGACCGTCTCCCCTGCCTGCGGGCTATCGGGGGTGAAGTAGAAGTCCGCGGTCGGCGGCTGGAAGGTGATAACGACCTCTTTGGGCTTGATGTACCCCCCGAGCTGGACCGCGGGAGGAGTCCCGGCGGCGACATCGATCACTTCAGCCTCATCCGTGGTGAAGATGAACCGATCCGGCAGGGTCACGCTGTCCACGGAGAGGGTGTACTCTCCAGGCATGACATCCGTGAACGCGAACCTTCCCTGCGCGTCTGTGTATGTATCGACCGCGCTTCCTTGGTCATCGGTCAGCAGAATCCTCACCTGGGCGAATCCTCCCTCTTCATCACCCTTCAGCCCGTTCTTGTCAGCATCGTTGAACAGCACGCCGCTGATGATTGTCACGGGCGCAAGCGGGATGTCTATGTCGACTGTCTTTCCTGCGTCCAGCGTAACGCTGGGAGCCTTCATGAGGCGCGCGTTCAGGGGCAGGTGGCTGACATCGATCGCATACTCGCCCGACTCGAAGGGCGGGAAGCGGAACCACCCATCAGCATCTGTTGAGACCTCGCTTCGCTGCGCGGAGACCACCGCGCCCGCCACCGGGGTGTCCTGTTCGTCAAGGGTGCCGTTGCCGTTGTTGTCGATGAACACATGCCCAGCGATCCTTCCCTTGGTGACGAGGAAGGGGAGCGGCAGATCGAATTGCCAGCTGAACGTCATCGTCCAGCTGAACGTGGCCGGCGTCGCGTCGGTTCGATCCCAGCCGATCGTGGTATCCAAGTCCAGATCAAGGTTGTCGAGCAATTCCACGTCAACGCTCGCCCTGACGTCGAAGTCGTCCTCATCGTTCCCGAAGCTGATTGAGGCCGAGTGCAACGAGCTGTTGGCGCGGAATCGGAGGTCAACCGTTGTCCCTCCGGAGAGGGTGGTCGCGCTCACCATGTCCAGGTTCTTCGTGTGAGTGAGGGTGAGAAACAGGTCGATGTCTTCAATCGAGAGACCGACCCCCTCACTGAATGTGAGCGTGCGATAGGATGTCTCAGCTGCGAGGTCGAGCTGATCGTACAGCTTCCCGGAGAAGGAGTAAGGAAAGTCTCCGTCCGACTTCCCGAGCTCAACGTACATCATCCGCCGCACGTTGTTCTCGCTGACAAGGCTTGGGTCCCTCGTCCAGGTGAACTCCACTGTCGAGTTGAGCGTGGGCCCGTCTGTCAGAGGGACGGCGGACACGTTCACTCCCAGCTCGTCCTCGATCGTCCTGGCGAAGGAGGGGTCGCTGCTCAGGTTGTCCCAATCGTGGCTCATTGACACGGACAGGGAGAAGTCATTCTGCCGCAGGCGCTGCGATAGGTAGATCCCGGCCGAATCCTTACGCGAGCCAGGGAAGTACGAACCGACTGAGAATACCTGGCCGTCTAAGTAGTACGGTGTCGTATCGATCCTCGTGTCGAAAAAGAAGGCTCGACTGGAGAGGTTCCCGTCCATGCCGAGGGCGCCCTCCATGCGCATCGTCCAATCGTCGAGCGGCTGTGCGCTCCCGGTCAAGCTCCAAACGATCTTTGTCGATGTTTCGCTGCGTTTCTCCATGTGCGCAATTCCAACGCGGGCGACCGATGGCCCGACTGCCAGCCCAATCCCCCCTCTCATCTCATCCGTCGATCCTGCAGCGATGAACACGAGCCGGTAGTAGTCCGCATCGACAAGCAAGCTCCCCCCGCGGCCGTATACGCTCAGCAGGTCAGTGATCTTCTGCGAGACATCACCGAGCTTGTACGTCGAAGGCTGCAGCCGGTAGGAGACGTAGAACGACCCCAGGTCGAGCGGGTTCGGCCCGAACAGGGATGAGAAGCGCAGGTAACTCGAGAAGTAGCCATCGAGAACCCCGCCGGAGACCGAGAACGTCAAGCTACTGCTCAGCGCTTGAGTGAACACATTCTGCCCAAGTGAGAAACGCAGACGTGCTGGCAGTTCCTGCATCAATGTCCCCCCAACCGCCTGCGGTGGAGGCGGGAGGATCGTCGTAAATAGTGTTCCTTCCTTCTTCACTCCGGCATAGAGGGTGGATATTGCGGAGAAGGAGAGAAGATCGCGACCGGAATCAGCGTCCTTCGGCACGGCCACGGTCACGCTCACAGTGCCCCGTTCCTGCGGGGCGAGGCTGAGAGTGGAGACGGAAAGCGTCACCGGATAGCCATCACTCGACTGAGCTGTAATGTCCATCGTATCCTGCGCGTTTCCCCGGTTCACTACGATGACATCGTAGGTAACAGTCCCCCCGGCGGTGACGCTCTGGGAATTGGGCATGATCACATCGATCTCGTTCACCGGCGTGACCGTCATCTCCCCGCTCGCGGTCGCGGTCTGTGTTGGATCGGCCTGCGATGTTGCGATCAAGGTAACGCTGTAGTCGCCAGCAGTGGCTCCTGGCGGGACCGTCACCGTGACGAAGAGCGTGCTCTCCTCCCCCGCCTCCAGCGACAGGGTCGTCGGCGCTCCGAGGATCCCCCAACCAGGAGGGATGGTGAAGACAAGGTCGAACGTATCAGCGCTGGCGCTGTCATTCGTGATGGAGAAAACGTGCGTGGCGAACTCGCCGGGGGCAACCTTCTTAAGAGATGAGAGAACACTCACCTGCACCGCGGCAGAGGCCGAAACATAGAACAAG
This sequence comes from Candidatus Bipolaricaulota bacterium, assembly GCA_021159105.1. GTDB lineage: Bacteria > Bipolaricaulota > Bipolaricaulia > UBA7950 > UBA9294 > M55B144. Next base: position 4,018 of record JAGGSM010000066.1, on the reverse strand, counting down.
GCAACCGAGCAGAGCAACAGCGCAAGGCCCCACCGGAATTGTGATCGCGTCATCATAACATCACGAGAGTAAGAGTCGGCACTATCTGAATCAAGGACCGGCAAATAGAAACTACGGGACTTTTGTCGCCAGCATGCGTGACTTTTGTTACCAATGGCGCTCTATATCATGTGCCGAAGATCCTGTCCCCCGCATCCCCGAGGCCGGGAAGGATGTACCCATGGTCATTCAACTCCCGATCGAGGGCTGCCGTGTAGATCGAGACGTCCGGGTGAGCACTGGACAGCGCCTCCACCCCCTCGGGGGCGGCGACGAGGCAGAGAAACTGGATCTTCTGTGCTCCCTCCCTCTTCAGGATGTCGATCCCCACGATCGCGCTCCCGCCGGTGGCGAGCATCGGGTCAACGAGGATCACCTGCGCCTCGGCGAGCGTCTGTGGAAACTTGGCGTAGTACTCGACCGGTTGCAGTGTCTCAGGATCGCGGTACAGTCCTATGTGCCCCACCCTCGCCATGGGAACGAGATCGAGCACGCCACGAAGCATCCCCGTCCCAGCGCGCAGTATCGGAACCAGGACCACCGACGTATCGAGGACCTTCCCCTTCATCGTCTCGAGCGGAGTCTCTATCTCCACTTCCTTCAGGGGATAGTCGCGCGTAATCTCGTAGACCATAAACGCGGTCAGCTCTTCGAGCAGCAACCTGAAATTGTGATTATTCGTGTTTACATCACGTAGTCGGGTCAGTTTATTCTGGATCAACGGGTGATTGATGATGTGCAGGTTCGCCATTTGTGCCCTCCTGATTTTCCAGAAGATACCAACACCGGCGCTGCCGGGCAAGGCAATTTGCGGATTGATCTGTGTACACGCTATGATCGTTGATCGAGGTACAAAGGAATCATGCAAGACATTCAGTGGAATGAACATATCGAAACGCTGAAGAGAGCGTTATCTGGCAACGGTGCGCTTCTCGTTGCTTTGGACAAGAACGAGCGTGCGAACCCGATGACGATCGGCTGGGCGCAGGTGGGTATCGTATGGGGGAGGCCGACGCTAACCGTGCTCGTGCGAAGATCGCGCTACACCTACTCATGCCTGCTCGAAACCCCAGACTTCACCGTCAACGTTCCCGCGGAAGGAACGCTCAGTGAGGAGCTCCTGTATTGTGGAACCAAGTCGGGACGAGATAGGGACAAAGTGGACGCCTGTGGCCTGACGTTGAAACAAGCCCAGAGAGTGCAAACACCGATCATCGCCGAATGCGCCATACACTACGAGTGCAGAATCATTCTGCGCAAGCAGCTATCGCGCGCGGACTTCTCCGCGCCTGACGTGCTCGATGAGTACTACCAGGATGACGACCACCACACGATTGTCATCGGCGAGATTGTGGCGGCATACAGGACTTAAGAGACATTGCGCTTGCGGCGAGGTAGTTCATTGCGCCGTGCTGGTCCCTTGACTTCCAACAAGTTTATCCATTTAATGGTGGTACAAACTCAAACGCAAAAGGGACTGATCGATATATGGCTGATACGGCTTACGAGATACGCAGGATGACTGGTGATGACGCTGAGGCGGTGGTGGAGCTATCGCAGCTCTTCGAGCCGGTCTCAACAACTCTGTGGCGTGGGCTCGATGCGGAGGAAGGGGTGGATTGGATAAGGGAAAGGCTGGGGCTTCCTGAATGGGCTGGTTTTGTCGCTGAAGTGGACCACGATCTCATCGGGTTTGCCATCTGCAAGGACATGAATGACGACACACGCGGCTTTATCTTCCCGCAGGCAAACGAGACGGTGCATCTTCTCTATCTGGCTGTAGATGAAGCATTCAGAGGGCAGGGCGTCGCCCGCGCGCTCTTATCAGAATGCGAGAAACTAGCGAGAGATTGGGGACGTAGCGGGTTGCTCCTCGATGTCGCTAGCGATAACCCGGCACTGCGCATCTATGAGCGCTTCGGGTTCGAGGAACTTGGCTCGCTCATCTTTCTGCGCAAGAAGCTCTAGCTTCCCTGCGTGGGTGGTGGAACCTCCATGTCCGCCGTGACTGGATCTGACATCGCGCCGCGGGAATCCACGACGACAAGGGTCAACGTAAATCTCCCCTCGACGAGATACCTGACAGTTATTGTCGGAACGCTCACCGTCTTGCTGTGGTCAAGCGGGGTGATGATTGTCACATCGTCACCGAAGCTCCACATGTAACTTACGATGTCATCACCGTCCGGATCAGTCGATCCGGAGGCGTCGAGCTGCACGACCAGCGGATCATTCTCATCAATCCCGTACACAACGGTGAAGGAAGCGACGGGCGGGTGATTGGGAAAGAGGAAACAACCGCCTATTCCGAGGACAACAAGCAAGAGAGAAGCTAATCCGAGCAGACGCCATCTGTTCATGAAACCACCTCCGCTTCCCAGGATACCAGAAAGAGTGCCCTGAATGCTAGCCCTGCACCGCGTCGCGCAGGACGCGTGCGACGAGTTCGCCGATCACCTCGCGCCGATAGTCTGCGCTGGCGCGCACGTCATCGATCGGCGATACAGCATGCACGGCCGCAAGCTTCGCCTGCTCAATGATGTCGGCAGTGATCGCTTTGCCGGCAAGGTTGTCCTCAAGCTCGTGTAGCCTGATCGGTCGCGGGGCGACTGAGCCAGCAGCGAGCCTGATCTCATCGATCTTATCATCCTTCACACTGACCAGTGCTCCCAGGGAGGCGATGGCGATGATCATCGCCTTGCGCCGCCCAACTTTATGGAAGAATGGCTTGAACGCGGCCCGCGGGATGGGTATCGAGACGCTGCGCACGAATTCATCACTCTTCAGTGCTGTCTTTCCGGGTGCGATAAGGAAGTCTTCTATTTCCACCACTCGATCGCCGCGCACACCGGAGATGTTCACCAGCGCTTGATACAGCAGAAGTGGGATGGCGCTGTCCGCAGCAGGAGAGGCGTTCACCAGGTTTCCGCCAAGCGTCGCACGGTTCCTGATCTGCGTCGATCCGAGAGTGCGCAGTACCGTTTGAAGCAGAGGAAGCTTCTCTGCGACCACCGGATCGGCGATGATCTCGCTCACCGTCGTCGCAGCGCCGATCGTAACAGCGTCTTTCTCTTCTGAGATTCCGCGCAGATCTTCAGTATCAGAGATATCAAGGAGCACCTGCGGATCGATCGCTCCGGCGCGCATCTTGACCACCAGATCCGTCCCTCCGCACAGGATGCGCACATTCTGTCCCTCAATACGATCAATGAGATCCTGCACCGTCTTGATCTTCACGTAGTGACGCATATTCACCCTCCAATGACGTCCTCGGGCCGATCGATGTCGATCGTCGCCCCCGGATCATCCACTTCGATCAACTCTAAGTCGTGCTCGTGTTTTGCGATGTAGTCCCGCGCACCGACCTCCCCCGTGAGCGTCGGCAACAGGGCGTCACGGCAGTCAACCCGCAGATAGACCGGAAAACCGCGCGCGCCCTTGTAGGTAGGTGCAACGATCTTCGCTCCTGTGCGTGCCCTTTTCAGGATCGATCTGACAGTCTCTTCCCTGACGTAGGGCATGTCAGCATGAGCAACCAGGAAACCTACCGAATCTTCGGATACAAGGCCAATCCCTAGTGCCAGCGAGCTTCCCATTCCGCTTTCGTAGTCGCCATTCACCGCTACAACGCAGTCAGCAAGATCGATGTTCTCTTGTATCTCATCGGCTCTGTGACCCAAGATCACTATCACTCTCTTCATCCCCGCACCGCGCAGTGTAGCGAGCACCCGTGCTAGGGCCGGGCGGCCATCGATCTCGACGAGCGGCTTGATCCTTCCCATACGCACGCCCTTGCCAGCAGCCAGGACGATCGCTTCAACCGACGCGGCCTCGCTCAATTCTTCTCCTGCCTCATCAGCTCTGCCGCGTAGCGCACCGCCTCGATGATCTTTGCATAACCCGTGCAGCGGCAAAGGTTTCCCTCCAATGCTGCCAAGATCTCCTCATCGCTCGGATCGGAGTTCACACTGAGGAGTGC
>JAGGSM010000123.1 GCA_021159105.1 Candidatus Bipolaricaulota bacterium | reverse complement strand
AGAACGCGCCTTCTTCTCCAGCGAACGCTTCACCGCTCAGCTTGAGAAGAAGGCGCGCGGGGGAGGTCACTATCCCTCTTCCCCTATTTCATAGCGGGCAAAGCGCTTGACGAAGATGTTCTCTCCGGTCTTTGTCCGCAGGTCAGCAAGGAGGTCCTCGATCGTGTGCGCTGGGTCCTTCACGAACGGCTGCTTCAGCAGGCAGGCCTCGGTGTAGAATTTCTTTATCCGCCCTTCGACGATCTTCTCGATCATCTGTTCGGGCTTCCCTTCCTTCTTCATCTGCACGCGGTAGACCTCTTTCTCGTTCTCCAGGTCCCCTGCCGGAACGTCTTCGGGGGAGACGTAGCGCGGCTTGGCCGCGGCAATGTGCATCGCCACGTCGCGCGTGAACGTGCGGAAGTCATCGCTGTTGGCGGCGAAATCGGTGTTGCACGCTATCTCCACTAGGACACCGACCTTCCCGCTGTGGTGCACGTAAGCCTCGACCCGCCCTTCGGTCGCCTCGCGACCCTTGTGAGCCATCAGTTCGCGACCCTCTTCGCGCAGGATCTTCTTGGCGCGCTCCAGGTCGCCATCAGCCTTCGTCAGGGCGTTCTTGCAGTCCATGATCCCCACGCCGGTCGCTGCGCGCAGGGCTTTAACGTCTTCACTTCTTATCGTCATTTTCCTCTGTTCCTTCGTCTTCCGGGGTGCCCGGCTCCTCCGCTGCTACTGCGGCTGGAACCTCTTTTGCCTGCTCTTCCGGCACGGGTGCCTCTTCGATGCTCGCCTCTTCTGTGACCGTTTCTTCTGCCTCCGCCACTGGCTCACTCTCTGCAGCAGTGGCAGGTGCCTCTTTGACTTCTGCTGTCGGCTCAGCCTCGGCTGAGGCTTCGGCTGGCGCAGTGGCTGCTGGTGCCTCTTCGGCCTCTTCCTGGCGCCCCTCGCGCCCCTCGAGGATGGCATCGGCGATGCGCGATGTGATCAGCTTCGTCGCCTTGATCGCGTCGTCGTTTCCCGGGATCGGGAAGTCGATCGGATCTGGATCGCAGTTGGTATCGACGATCGATACCACAGGAATGCCGAGTATGTTCGCCTCGTGTACGGCGTTGACTTCGATGTCAGGGTCGATCACGTATAGGATGTCGGGGACCCTCTCCATGTGGCGCAGACCGTCCAGGTTGCGCTGCAGTTTGGCCAGCTCGCGCTTCAGCTTCGCAGCCTCTTTGTTGGGTATGTAATCGATGGAGCCATCCTCCATCATCGCTTCGAGATCCTTCATCCGCTTGATGCTGCGCTTGATCGTGGCGAAGTTGGTGAGTGTCCCACCGAGCCAGCGGCGATTCACATAGTGAGCCCCGCAGCGCTTCGCCTCTTCAGCGATCGTTGTCTGCACCTGCTTCTTCGTCCCTACGAACAGGATCTCTTTTCCCTCGGCGGCGCGATCGCGGACGAAGAAGTACGCCTTCTTGAACATGTCCACGGTCTGCTCAAGATCTATAATGTGAATCCCTTTGCGTTCGGTGAAGATGTAACGACCCATCTTTGGGTTCCATTTTCGTGTCCGATGGCCGAAGTGAACTCCGGTCTCCAACAGCTCTTTCATTGTCAGTACTTCCACATCACCCTCCCAAGAATGAAACGTTGAGTGAGAGTATAGCAAACAGGGATGATCTCTTCAATCCCCTAGAGTGGTTGATTTCAGGCCCTTGGGGTGTGCTTTCGCTAAGCCTCCTGATACACCCTCCCTTGCTGTGGGGCACTTCGTTCCGACCAACGAGGGGCGAGCTTACTGATCTCTGGCCGCTGCATCCTCTTATGACTATAATCCATGTGGAGGTTGAGACGGATGCGGGAACAGGAGATGACGACAACGCACGGCGGAGCCCTGCGCAGTCTTCCCAAGAATACAGAGGCGGAGCAGGTTGTCCTTGGAGCGGCCATCCTGGAGCCGGAAGAGACGATCCCTGTCCTCATCGACAAGCTGCGGCCGGAAGACTTCTACCGCCGCGCCCACCGCATAATCTTCCGCACGATCCGTGACCTGTTCGATCGCGGTGACCCTTCAGACATCGTTTCCTTGGCCAACCGCCTTGAAGAGAAAGGGGATATGGAGAAGGTCGGAGGCCGCGTCTACCTCAATGAGCTCATCGACCGCGTGACCACGACAGCCAGCCTTGATTACTACACGGAGATCATCCACAAGAAGGCGATCCTGCGCTCTCTGATCGAAGCCGGTGGGAGGATATCCGAGTTCGGCTACGATGAGGCGGGCGAGATCGACGAGGTGTTGGACAAGGCGGAGACGATCATCTTCGACATCTCCCGTAATCAGGCATCGGGCAACTACTACATGCTGAATGAGTTCATGCACGATCACATCGATGCCTTGGGGAGGCTGCAGGCCGATCCTGGCCAGCATGCGATAACCGGTTTTTCGACTGGTTTCCCGCGCTTCGACGAGATGACATCCGGACTGCAGCGCTCCGATCTCATCGTTGTCGCCGGTCGCCCAGGGACGGGGAAGACGAGCCTGGCCCTGGCTCTTGCGCGGCACATCGCCATCAGGGAGAAGGCATCGATCGGGATCTTCTCCCTGGAGATGACCAAGGAGCAGCTCCTCGAGAGGCTGCTGTGCGGTGAGGCGAAGGTTAGCCTGCACCGCTTGCGCGGAGGATACGTTCCCAAGGAGAAGTGGCGCGACATCGCCAACGCGGCGAGCAAGTTCCAGAGAGCGAGGATCATGGTCGATGATTCTCCCGGCACATCGGTCCTCGAGATCAGGGCCAAGGCGCGGCGAATGTTGGCCCAGCATGATCTTGATATGCTCATAGTCGACTACCTGCAGCTGCTCGAGGGGTCGATCCGCACCGATGTGCGGGAGCAGGAGATCGCCCACATCACCCGCTCGCTCAAGAAGCTGGCACGCGAGCTCAATGTACCGGTCATCGCGATCTCACAGCTCAACCGTGCAGTGGAGCAGAGGGAGAAGCGCTACCCGCGGCTGTCCGACCTGCGCGAGAGCGGGGCGATCGAGCAGGATGCGGACCTCGTTGTGTTTATCTACCGCGCCGACTACTACAACGAGCCAGCGGACGCAACAAAGGACGGGCAAGGGGCAGGAGGGGAGGCGGAGATCATCATCGCCAAGCAGAGGAACGGCCCGCTGGGCAAGGTGCCGGTCATCTTCCACAAGGCCTACGCCAGCTTCTACCCGGTCACCCGCGACGATTCGGCGCCGTTCTAGATCTGTGCCAATTGGCCGTGGCCTGCGTATAATCGGACGCACAAATGACTAGTTAGGGAGGAGTGATGGGTTACCCAGCAAATTATCGCTACACTGAGGATCATGAATGGATAGAATTGGACGGGAACAGGGCCAAGGTTGGGATCACCGATCACGCGCAAAGCGAGCTCGGGGATGTGGTCTTCGTTGAGCTCCCTGCAGTGGGAACGACGCTCAACAAGGGAGATACCCTGGGGACGGTGGAATCGGTGAAGGCGGTGAGCGATGTGTTTGCCCCCGTCAGTGGCAAGGTCGTTGAGGTGAACTCCGAGCTGGAGTCCACCCCCGAGACGATCAACTCGGACCCGCATGGCAAGGGCTGGATCGCCGTGATCGAGGCGAGCGATCCGAGTGAGGGCGATTCGCTCCTCGACGCTGCCGCGTACGAAAGACTGATCTCTGAAGAAGAGTAGAGCCATGCGCTACATTCCAAATACGGATGAGGATCGCAGGGAGATGCTCACTGCGATCGGACGCTCATCGATCTCTGAGCTGTTCGATGACATCCCCGAGAACGTGAAAGCCCTCTTCCAGCCGCTCGGCCAGGCGGGCAAGAGCGAGATGGAAGTGCGAACGGAGCTCGAGGCTATCTCTCGAAAGAACGAGGCAGGGGGAGCCGTGTCCTACCTCGGAGCGGGGATCTACGATCACTACATCCCAAGCGTAGTCTCGCACATCACTTCGCGCTCCGAGTTCTACACCGCCTACACCCCGTACCAGCCGGAGATTAGCCAAGGAACGTTGACGGCGATGTTCGAGTTCCAAACGCTCGTCTGCGAGCTGACCGGGATGGAGATCGCCAACTCCTCGATGTACGACGGGGGGACGGCGCTGGCCGAGGCGGCGATGATGGCCGCGCGGGTCACGAGGAAGAGGCGACTGGCCGTCTCTGGCGCGCTCTTCTCCCACTACCGCAGGGTCCTTGACACCTACTGCTGGGCATCGGGGATCGAAGTTGTGGAGATACCGGCGCGCGATGGCCGTTGCGACTTCACGCAGGTGCCGTCAGATGTCGGTGGGGTGATCGTGCAGTCTCCAAACGCGTTCGGCGTCATCGAGGACCTCTCCGGGGTGAAGGGCGACATCGGCGATGCCCTGCTGATCGTGGCCGTCAATCCCGTCTCGTTGGGGATCCTCACCCCTCCGGGAGAGCTTGGCGCCGACATCGTCACCGCCGAAGGTCAGCCGTTCGGCCTGGCGGCAACGTTCGGTGGGCCGCTCCTCGGCATGTTTGCCACGCGAAAGGCCTACCTGAGGCAGATGCCCGGTAGATTGGTCGGACAGACGGTGGATGCAGATGGAAATGTCGGCTACACCATGGCCGCGCAGACACGCGAGCAGCATATTCGCCGCCAGAAGGCGACATCCAACATCTGCACCAACGCGCAGCTCTGTGCCCTCACCGCGACCGTGTACATGGCGAGCCTCGGCGGGGATGGACTGCGCAGCCTGGCAGAGCTGAACCTGCAGAAGGCGCACTACCTGGCTGAGAAACTGAGCGACCTTCCCGGTTGCGATCTCGCGTTTGACGAGCCGTTCTTCAACGAGTTCGTGCTGCGTGTCCCGAGCGATCCGCGAGCGATCCGCGATGGATTGCGCGAGCAAGGTATCCTCGTGGATGATCCCGAGCGCCTGGAGAGGCTCGGTGTGAGCAACGCTCTGCGCTTTGCTGTGACTGAGAAGAGGTCGAAGGAGGAGCTCGACCGATTGGCCGATGCCCTTGGGAGGATGCTATGAGAACGATTTTCGACTACAGAAAGAGGAGCGGGACCGGCGGGATCCTCCCGAAGCTGGACGTGCCGGGGAAGGGGAGTAGTGATCTGTTACCGAGTCAGCTCATTAGGCGCAGCGAGCCGCGAATTCCTAACCTGAGCGAGCCGGAGGTTGTTCGGCACTACACCGCCCTCTCCAAGCTGAACTACGGGGTCGACGATGGCCTCTATCCGCTCGGGAGCTGCACCATGAAGTACAACCCCAAGGTGAACGAGGACGTGGCGAGATTGGCCGGGTTCGCCTCGATCCACCCTGGGACCGATCCGCAGCTTGCCCAGGGTTCACTCGCCGTGATGTACGACATGTCGCGGCTGCTGCGGAGTATCACTGGGATGGCCGATGTCACCCTGCAGCCGGCGGCTGGAGCGCACGGGGAGGTCACCGGGATGTTCCTGATCAAGCGCTACTTCGAGGCGCGCGGTGAGGTTGATAGGACGCGCATCCTCCTTCCCGACTCCGCACACGGGACGAACCCCGCCTCCGCGGCAGCGGCTGGATTCTCTGTCACCGAGATCAAGTCAGGGCCGGATGGGCTCGTCGATCTGAACGAATTGAGCGGGGAGCTCGATGACACGGTCGCTGGGGTGATGCTCACTGTCCCCAACACGCTTGGGATCTTCGAGGAGAATATCGTCAAGATCACGGCGATGGTGCACGCCGCCGGTGGCCTCTGCTACTTCGATGGGGCGAACCTGAACTCCTTCCTCGGGTACGCCCGGCCTGGGGATATGGGGGCCGATGTCTTTCACTTCAACCTGCACAAGACGATGTCCGCTCCCCACGGCGGCGGCGGTCCTGGCTCCGGGCCGGTGGCGGTGAGCGAGGCGCTGGTCCCGTTCCTCCCTGTGCCGCGAGTCAAGCGAAACGGCGATAGCTACGAGCTCGACTGGGATCAACCGCAGTCGATCGGGAGCATGCACTCCTTCTACGGTAACTTCGGCGTCTTCCTCAAGGCGTACGCCTACATCCTTACGCTCGGGGACGAGGGGCTGCGGCAGGTGGGGGAGAACGCTGTGCTGAACGCAAACTACCTCCAGGAGAGGCTGAAGAAGACCTACAGGCTCCCCTACGATCGGCTGTGCAAGCACGAGTTCGTTCTCACAGGGAAGGGGATCGCCGATGGGATATCGACCCTGGATATCGCCAAGCGGCTGATCGACTACGGATTCCATCCGCCCACGATCTACTTCCCGCTCATCGTGCACGAGGCTCTGATGATCGAGCCGACGGAGACGGAGAGCAGAGAGACGCTCGACCGCTTCGCTGAAGCGCTGGAGAAGATCGCTCATGAGGCGAAGGAGGATCCACAGCTCCTCCACGAGGCGCCGCACACGGCACCGACGCGCAGGCTGGATCAGACACGGGCGGCGCGCAATCCAATCTTGACGTATCCGTTCGAAGCGGAGTAAACGCTTTCAGCGATCAGCCATCACAGAGGCACGACAAGTGCTTCATTCTGGTGGCTGATCGCTCCTATCTCGCCACCTCGATCGCCGAGGAGATATCCTGACATACGCTCTTGCATAGGGCTTCATCGGAGGACTCGACGAGGACACGCACCACGGGCTGCGTCCCCGAGGGGCGAACCAGGATCCTTCCTTGCGCAGCGAGCCGCTCTTCTCCCCGCTTGATCGCGGCGATGACCGATTCCTCCGTCATGAGTTCCCCTGGATTGTCCGCAGGGATGTCGGCGCGCGCCTGCGGGTAGAGGGGGATCTCATCTGCCAGTACATGCAGCGGCTTTCCCCTCTCGTGTGAGATCTCCAGCAGCTTTATCGCCGTCAGGATTCCATCCCCGGTTGGGCTGTGGTCTGAGAAGATAATGTGCCCAGATTGTTCCCCACCCAGTTGCGCCCCGTGTTTGAGCATCGTCTGTGCCACGTGACGGTCGCCGACCGGGGTGCGCAGCATCCGCAAGCCTGACTCTGTCAGGATGTGCTCCAGTCCCATGTTGCTCATTACCGTCGCCACAACGACCTGTGGGTCGAGTCTTCGAACGCGACTCATGTGCAGCGCCGCGATGCCCATCATCCGGTCCCCGTCGATCACCTCACCGCTCGGTGATATCAGAAGGACCCTGTCGCCGTCCCCATCGAAGGCGATCCCAAGATCAGCGTGCTGGCTGAGAACGGCTTCCCGCAGCGTATCGAGGTGAGTCGATCCGCAGTTGCGGTTGATGCGCTCGCCATCTGGGGCGGTGTGCATCTCCACGACGCGCGCGTTGAAGTGGCGTAGGACGTGCGGCGCAATCGCCCCAGTTGCCCCGTACGCGCAGTCGACGATGATCTTGAGCCCGGAGAGATCGATGTCATCGCTCTCGATCGTCCCGGTGAGGAAAGCGGCGTAACGCCTCGCTGCCGCCTGCAGTGGGAGGATCGATCCGACATGGCTTGATCGCGAGGGAAGGTGCTTGATGGCCGCTTCGATCCCCTCCTCCTGCTCAACTCTGAGCTTCATCCCGTTGCGATCGAAGAACTTGATCCCGTTGTCCGTTGGTTCGTTGTGCGAGGCAGAGATCACCGCCCCCAGATCGGCGCGTTCGTCCTTGATGAGAAAGGAGATCGCCGGAGTGGGGATTATCCCGGCGAGGAGGACATCGACACCCGCGGAGGCGAAGCCAGCCCCCAACGCGCTCTCGAGCATCGGCCCGCTGAGGCGCGTGTCCCGCCCGATGATCACTCGCCCGCCGTTTGGCAAGAGGCGGGAAGCTGCAGCGCGGGCAAGGGATAAGGCGAGCTCCGCTGTCACGTACTCGTTAGCCCTGCCGCGTACTCCGTCCGTCCCGAATAGATCAGTCACTCATCCTCCTCATCTTCTACGGTTCCCAACCCGCTCCCAGCGTGAACAGCGGCGGCCCGAGGGCCAACGGGTAGATGATCTCGCCCGCTGCTGCGAGCTGGAAGTGGTCAGATAGCGAGAAGCGATAGGATATCCCGCCGCCGAAGACGATCGATGGAAACATCGCACTGAGATCGAAGTAGGACATGCCGAGCGTGAGCTTGATTGAGCTCACTCCAGTGCTCGTCTGCCCTCCGATCGCCAGCTCGCTGCTCCCCAGGATCAGCGTCTTGCCATCGGGCGAAATGAACAGGGAAGCAGTGGCCCAGCCGAACGACAGGTGCGTCCCAACATCGATTCCGAGCATGAGCGGGGCCTGTCCCAAGGGTATTATCAGCCTGAGTCCGATGTAGTCGAGCCCGTCACCGACTGCAGAACAGCCCACTAGAACGGAGATAACGAGCACCACGGCGATGGAGATACTTCTCTTATGTTTGGACATCACCGGGAGTGTATCCGCTGGTGCGCCCTGCTGGCAAGTCAGTTCGTCCCTTTACGGGGACTCGAGCCTCACGATATCACCGATCGCCGGCTCGAAGCTCGACGTGCGCACGGCGTAGGATGCGAGATCACGCACATCTGTGATCACAAGCTCGCCCTTCACCCCGATCACATCGTAGGAGAGGATCTCCCCTGTCGTTGGATCGACGATGAGGTTGACCGTATCAAGGACCTGGAAGAAGTCGCCCTTGTGCACCCCGGCATCGGAGCCGATGTTTATCGCGATGCGTCCATCGGGCAGGATCGCTGCCACCTGACCCTCGCGCGCTGCCAGTGATGGTCCTGCTGCCGCTGATTTGCCGCGCGTCGCAACGACGCCCGGCGCGGCGTTCTCCATTCCGTTTATCAACTGCGATACGAGCTGATCGAGGGCGCTGTTTGTCGCCTTCCCGACAATCGTCTCATCGAACTGGCCACTCCCCACGGTTATCTCATCCAGTGGGGTGACCGGACCCGTTCCCGCGCGGATCTGGAAGTTTACAGTGGCGATGTAGGAGGATGTGACTACGTCGAACAGCTTGGCGACGTAAAGTCCCGGTGTCATTTGCACTCCCCCCGGCCCCTGCTGGTTCCAGAACCACTGACCGCAGGCACCGTGGCTGACAAACTGGCCGCCATCGAGTGTCTTCACGAACGCCCCACTGATCGTATCGATCTCTACCCCGAACCACCCGTCCGGGCCAGCGTTCTTGTACCCGAAGCACGCTGTCTCTCCCACATAGTAGTATGGCTTGTCGCTCCTCAGGCCGCCGACACACACGTTCGCGGAGGTGGGGCTGGTGGAGGAAAGAAGCTTTCCGATATTGACGGAGAAGCCCGTCGATCCGCTGGCGCTCCCTTCTGCAGAGACGGCATCGACAATCTCTGAAGTGTAAACGTTCACTAGCCTGGCAGACATCGCTATGTTCACCGATGCGCTACTGGCGCTGAAGAAACCGAGGCTGACCGAAGACTGCTGCACATTGGCCTTTGTCACCGAGCCGACGATCAGCAGATCTGCGCCGAGAAGCTGACCAGCGGTGACGAGATCGGATTGGATAGCCGGGTTCAGCCCCCGCTCCTGCATCACTGCTTCGAGGTCGCTCCTCTCGAGAACGCGCACTCCGCTCTGCACCAGGCGTGCGATCAGTTCGTCGGCGACTCCCTGACCGACATTGATCAACCCAGAACTGCTGCGATCCTCGAACCTCGCCACCGCTACCTTGATGTCGGAGAGGGCAGAGGTTGCCGGATCGATCGACACGGGGAAGGTGATCGTACGCGAATTGTTGTCCTCATTGGATTCGGAGATCCTGTCGAACGGCTGATCAGCCTCCACCGTCACTGTGTGCATCCCGGGATGGGCCTGCCACGTGATGGAGACTTCCTTGCTCCTGCCCGCATCGATCCCAAACGGGACTGATGGCGCGTCAACCTGAATCCCGTCGACGAGGAACCTAACATTGAACCGATCTTGCGCATCGCTCGTCCCTATGTTCTCCACGGTCGCGCGAATCGTGATCATCTGACCGACTATGGGCATCTCCGGGGAAAGCCCGATGTCAGCGATGATCAGATCTGGGGCAGCGGCCCCTAGTACGGATGAAAAGACGACTACAATGAGACCAACGACCAGTATGAACCGCTTCACTGTTCCCTCCTCTTCTTATTGCTCGTTCGCCACTACATACACTGGCACCATCAACTTGTTTCATCCCTCCCTTGGCCGATGATCGTCAACGGCAGCAGGAGCGCGGCCAAGCTAGCGACGGCGATGAGGGAGAAACCGATGCCGATCCGATCGGCTATAAGACCTACCAACGGAGCCAGCACCGCTGTTGTGAGCGTGCGCAGCTGCGACTCCACCGATAGGCCCGTCGCCATGGACTGGCGCGGAATCAAATCGGATAGATACCCGACAAGGAGCGGCCTCCTGGCGTTCTGTAGCAGATACAGCCCCAGGAACGCGACTATCGAGATGATGTAATAACGAGTGATAATGCCGATCCCGCTAGCCGCTAGCAGGATGATGCCAGCGATGTAGATGATGTTTGCCGCCCTGGCAGTGGATCTGGCGTGCTCCTTGATTCTCCCCGCGTGTGATGCAGCGTAGCTTGTTCCAAGATAGATGAGAAAGTAGAGAATGCCGACGACTATTGCCACGCGCTGGCGCCCAGAGATGTAGAGCAGGATCGGCAGGGCCAGGGCCTGTGCTTGCAGTACCGGTTGCAGGTAGTCCTTGGTCGATCTGAACAGGCCATCGAATGAAGCGCTGCTGATAAGGCCCTGCAGGAGAATCCCCTTTTTGAGCATGCGAAGCGACGCTGCCGTGGTGGAGCGAATCCGGCTTGCTATCTCTTTCATGCCTCTTTCTCTAACAAGTACCCCGTCCAGCTCCTTTGGGTAGGAGATCATCAGGAACAGCTCCATGACGTAGGGGACCATCGATGCGAGAAAGACGATGCGATAGCTGCCCGCGTGAAAGACAAGACCGGCGGCGATGAGTGCGGCGATCGCCGAGCCAAACTGCGATGCTGCGCGAGTGTGCCCGTAGTACTCCACCTTCTTGGACTCGATCCCCTTGATGTGCAGGTACTCCAGGATCAGGGCCTTGTGCGTTCCGGAACGGAACGCCTCTCCGAAAGCGAACATGAGCATGGCCAGGGCATAAACCGCAAAGTGCGGGAAGAAATAGAAGAGAGCAAACGACATGAGGTAGGACGAGAAGGAAGCGAGCATCGATCTGCGGCGACCGTATGCGTCGGCCACGATTCCCGTCGGTATCTCCAGAACGTTGGTCGCGATCTCACGGATGGAGAACAGGGTTCCTATTTCGAGAAATGACAGTCCCATCTCGCGAAAGAAGAGGATGAGAAACGGGTCGAAGAAACGCAGATTCTTGAGGAACCCGTAGGCCCGGAACTTGTGGTACATCAGATCCTTGGGAATGGCCACGCGCTACCCCTCTTCGGACTTCAGGACGCGTTCCAAGGCATCAGCGACTTCCGGGTCGAGTTCCTTACCTCTCATCTTTTGCAGGATTTCGAGGGACTTCTCTCTGCTGAAAGCCTTGCGGTAGGGGCGATCGGTGGAGAGAGCATCGTAGACATCTGCCGCTGTGATTATGCGCGCGATCAGCGGTATTTCGTTTCCCTTTAGACCATCTGGATACCCGCTCCCATCCCAGTGTTCATGCTCGTGGCGCACGGCATTTGCCACATGGCTGTAGATGGAGAGGCCTTCGATCAGTTCAGCACTGATCACCGGGTGCTTTTTCATGATCTTCCACTCTTCTGCATCCAGTTTTCCCGGCTTGAGGAGAATGGCATCCCTTACAGCGATCTTCCCTATATCATGCACCTTTGCTGCAATATCGATCTTCTCAATTTCGCTTTCGGAGAGCTCCATCTCTTGCGCGATCTTCACCGCAAGTTCGGCGACGGATGTCGAATGCACGGCTGTATAATGATCCCGCTCATCGAGGATCCGTGAGATCTTCTCGAACGTCTTCCTCGCTTCTGTCTGTAGCTGCAAATAACTGCGAAAGGAAACGTGTACGAGGATTAAAGGGACAAGCCCCAAGAAGACATGCCACACAGATATCGAGTACAGAACAGTGAGCAGGAGGGCAGAGGCACAGAGCACGATGTACTGGAGGGAGAATTCGCGCAGGCTCTTCCACAGGCCATAGAAGAATCCTCCGCCCCCGGCTAACGACACGATGCCTCTGACAAGCGCTAGATTGGTAATGGAATAGGCGAGGAAGGCGAGTACCGCCCATATGTAGTCTTGCGAGCTCTGCAACAAGAGAGAATCTTGCCCGGAGTATGTCAAGACTAAACCGGCCATGGCAAGAGACAACACCAGTTGACTGACATTGAACGATAGGGGAACAACGGCGTTCCACATCCCGGTCTCTTTCTCCTTCCAGCGAAGGAGGAGTTCTGACGCAAGTGAAGAAACGAACACGAGGTACACTCCTAGGAATGGCCCGAGGATGAACAGACCGGCCAGATAGATCGCCACGGAACTTGATATTTCGGATCGGTAGAACGGGATCCAAGTTGCATACGCCTCTGACAGGATCGCCAGTATAAGGAAGACGGCAAGGATCGCTATCTGAGCCTTGGTAGGGGGCGTGAGGTTGATACCGGAGTAGATGAGGGCCAGGAGGCAGAACGCGCTTAGAAATACAATGAAAACCTTTGCTCTAGTTGGTAGGTTCATCCTGCTCCCCAAAACAAATAGCCCAACCGCCGCTGCTAATCATAGCAGAAAACAAGCGGTTGGGCTAGTAATCGGCTGGATCTATGGGTGCCACTTCCAACTTGCTCCGAGGGCGAGGCCAAGGGAAGCGATCATCAGAAGATAGTAGAGGCCCTTATGCTTAGCGACTTTGGCGAAGACCTTGTTGAGCTTAGTCTCAGAGTTAGTATTGTATCCCTGCCATTTCATGTTGTTGACCCCCTATCCTCTACGGATGCCACTTCCAACTTGCGCCGAGCGCCAGCCCAAGAGCGGCGATCATCAGAAGGTAGTACACGCCTTTGCTACGCAGCA